>JAEUIE010000017.1 GCA_016795155.1 Planctomycetia bacterium
AATGATTAAAGGATATAAAGCCTGCTTCATAAATGGTGTCTCGCGGTAGAAACCGAACTCTTAGCATTCTATCGCTAATCTCTTGTTCGCCATGTCTCTGTCTCCTGGTGCGTGCTGGCATCGTTGTGATGCTGGCTACGCAGGATGACAGTTAGAGCATGACCGGGGGAAAGGGAGGTGGTGTGGAGTGGAATGCAGTGAAATTCCACAGGAGAATCAATGTAAATGCGGATTTTTCTATCCGTCGTTTGCTTGTGCATTACAATGAGCATTGTGTTAAGATCGAGGCATCGTAAATGTCAAAAAAACAGTTTCGAGAGAAGGTAAAAGAGCTTCTTTCATCCTCCCATGACGTTAGCTTGGCAGATAAAGTCGATATTATCGAGCTTTGCATCACTGAAGCTCTAATTGACTCAGGATTTGAAGAAACCAATAAGCACAAACCTTGGACAGATTCTGAGCTAAAAGTTGTACTTCAACACGCACCTACAAAAGAGAATTGCATTACGTTAGCCATGGCGTTCAGGCGAGGTTACGGCAGTATCGAGCAAATTTACAGATGGGCTTCCCAACCTCTTTCGGAGATTGAAGCTACTCGACCAAATGATTCATTTGTCAAGCAGATAAAGCGCATTGCAAAAACTGTTGGTTGGCGTGCATAAAGCGTTTCAGTACTTCACTTATTTCGCCACACTTACCTTCAGTTGCTTTTTCGCCATGTCTCTGTCTCCTGGTGCGTGCTGGCATCACCATGATGCTGGCTACGCAGGATGACAGTTAGAGCATGGCCGGGCAAAGGGAGGTGGGAACCAGAATCAGTTCTCTACACCTTCGAAAATTCGCCATGCGCGGTAATATACACTGCCCTGAGGCCCAAGCGTTGCATTCCAATCTGTCTCAGTCATTCCGGTCAGTATTTTCCGAAGTTTTGGCAGTGATGATGATTCAGTCGCGCCAATCTTTATAGCAATTGGCGCTGCGGCGCGTCGCGGAACTCCTAGCAAACGTAGTGCTATAGCCCCATCTGAAGAAACCCCATAGAAGACTTGTGATGGAATATTAGAAACTTGCTTACGCACATCCTCTGGTAGATCTGATGCAGTGATTGCAAGAAGTGCATTGAGCCCCCATGATGATGTCTGAGTCAATTTGCCAAAGAGGTTTTGTCCACACTTAGTTAATGCACTTGTTTCATCTATTCCACTCTTCCGAAAATACCGATTTGCAATTGTTGTGACTTCTTCACCATTTACCCAATCCTTTAGAATTAACGCCAATTTATCGCCATCGGTTGCTGAACCTCCAAGAACTTCGTTCAGATTATCTCGCAATTCGGGGACACGTAGTAACACACCCATCATATCTTTAAGTGTCCCGTCACCTTTCCGAAACAAACGCTCGCGGTCCCACGATTCTGGGCCTAAGTCGCCACGATTTGAAAGTATGGTTTGTATGCTCTGCAGTGAGAAACCGGTACTGTCTACGAGCTTTAGGGGCTGCCGTGGTTTCGCCATGTAGGTGACATAATCATTAATTCCGGCTAGCAAACTGTTTGCAATCTGACTGTTTGAGTAACGAAGCTTTTCAAAGCCAAACGTACCTCGCAGTACTTGTTCAATCTGCTCTGAATAATTCGATGGTTGCCCCATCTGGCGATATGTGTGAACGAGATACTGGAGAAAGCCCGACCATTCAGGGTGTCTGTAGACAATAGCACCAAGGTCGGATAACTCATTACTTGCCGATTGTGCTAACTGAATGAGTGCCGAATTGAGATCTCCAGTATTTCGGTGGATGAACTCTTTGCGTTTAGATACTTCTTCTGCATCAGTGGCAACCAATGAGACTACGCCTAGTTTCGCTTGTGAAATCCGTCCGGCTCGACCTGCAATATTCCAGAAGTCTTCAGGAGGCATAGGTATTGAGCCACTTTTTGCTGGATATGAAGTCGCGGCCATGACAACGCCGCTCACAGGAAAGTTTACCCCTTGAGCAATGGTGGTGGTGGCAGCCAATACGTCAAGTTCTTCTTTCTCAAACAACCATTCCATGAGAATTTTGACTTCGTCCGGTAACCCACCGTGGTGAACTCCGATACGATGCTGAAGCAAGTCGACTAAGGGGAAGGATTCTCCCAACTCAGCAGCAACATATTCTTTTACGAAATTCACATTGTCAGTAAGCACTGTGGCTTTTTCGGACTTCAACTTTTCAGCTAACCCCCAAACATAATCGGGTCGACTATGCATCGCAATGACTGGTCCTCGGGACATCAGCTTTCGTGTCGCGATAGCAGCTAAAGTGCCGACATGTTTTGCCTTTGAAAGTGTTGGAGCTAAATTCTCATTCTTGCCAATTGATAGATGCTGACTAATGGCAATTGTCTGTCGAGAGGTATGAACCGTCTCAAACTCAAGGCGATAGTCACGGCTTCGGCTATTGAGTGGACCCATATCGACTGGAGAGACAATCCCAATTGCTCTATCGTTTGGTTGCCAGTCTATACCAATACTGATGTCATCCGAGTTTTGCCCACCGAGCCAACGAGCGACTTCTCGAGCATTTCTAATAAATGGAGTGAGAAGAAGGAATTGAGCGTTACGGCACTCTCGGTTAATTGTTGCAAGTAGTAATTCAAGCTTTAGACCTCGCTCTGTGTCCTGAATCGTATGTGCTTCATCAACTACGACTAGTGTAAGAGGGCGGCCTATTTCTTGTTCCCACCCTTGCCGTAGCATCAAATCAAATTTTTCTGGAGTGGAGACAAGAACACGAAATTGGGAGTCTACTTGTACCTCTTTGAGTACATTTGATTCAATGCTATCGATCTCCATTGCCGGGCTGACACGTTCAACATTAATATTGAGTGGTCCGAAATCGCGTCGCAATTGGCGAGTGACTTGATTTACGAGAGCTCTGCTCGGGGCTAGATATGCGACCCAGCCCTTTCGATCTTCAAATTGATTGAGCGCCTGAAGCATTCGGAATTGTGCGATAAGGGTTTTACCACTTGAGGTTGGTAAGCTAACAACAATCGCGCGACGACTTGAACCCAATAGTCCACGCTCTGCGAGAGTTTGACGTTGTGGTGGCAATACATCGAACAATGCTCGGTCGCCTCGCCCCCGATCAGTGATCTGACGGACAAAATCAGTTACACGTGAGTTTACTGCTCGAGTTACTGACCAGATCGAGTTATCTACCAATTGAGCAGCTGCTCTGGACATCAATCTCGACATGGCTTCCAGTTTAACTAAGCGTGCAGTTTCGCAAGCAGCAATAGCACGATCAAAATGCGAATCCAGGAGTTGCTGAACTTGATAGTTGCCGTCAACGACACCATCAGTAATGAAGTGGGCTAAAATATCGGCTGCTTTTGCTAAGTGATAAATTGCAATTAATTCGAGAGCGGATCGCTTTGCCTGGAGAGGTGCTTGTGACTTGAGGTATTTACTTTCAAATTGTTCTTGAGCAGTTCGAAGTGCTGCTACTCTATCTAAAATAATATCCCGATCACTCCAGCCATTCTTGCGTATCAGCCTTAGCCAAATGTCGGTAAGCGTGCCGTGGCAACGCTGGCCCCAGTCTGTGGAATTGATAGGTAGCTTAGGCCAGCTGTTAGTTTCATCGAGTAGTCGAAGCCAACGCGCAGCATCTGCTCCCCGATCCCCAAGTACAGCTAATGCTGCTGCACGCAATAGCTGTGTTCCAGCAACGAGGCTGTCTTCCGGATGTGGTAGAATCCGCAACAGCCGGAAGCAATCTGCAGCAGCTTTTCGTGACTGAGTTCGATGGTTTTTGTCATCGGAAAGGCGATAAGTCTCCAAATCCAAAACCGCAAGTTCCAATGCATCTGCAACTTGCTCGATTAAATCAGCATCGAAGGTAACGATGCCTCCATCAATCTCCCGGATCAATTGTATACGATCAGCTTCTGCGAGAGCTGCTCGTAATTTAACTTCGATGGAATTGAGTAACCAGTGACTCATGAGGTAACTCCTGCACGAATAGCGGCAGGAAGACTACTAATTGGCCATGGTAGGTAAAGAGCGATAAGACGACAGATAGTTCCGGACTTCAACAGTGATCCTAACTTGCGCCCCCTTCCTTTAAGATCTTTCTCATTCGCGGCCTGATCTCGAACAAGCACTCCAAAAAGTGCCACATCACACCGTTGCGAATTGAAATATCGTATAGAAGCTTCGTTAAAAGCAATTTCATGCCGAGTGCCCTTCACACGAGGCAGAAGCCAGTACAAAAGTTGACATATAATCCGTAAGTCGTTTGCAATAGCATCGATCTGATGTCCAATTCCGCCTGTACGTCCAGACATTACCTGTGGTGGCCATTTTTTTTCACTTGAGCATTTCACCTCACCAAATGCAAACCGGTGAGTCAATCCATCACGTTGAAGTCCTACGATGTCTGCACCTGGTAGTGAGGCAAATGGATTGCGTTTGTCTCGCTCTGTATTCCATGGGAATACAATATTGTGATTCTCTTCCAGTATCGCTTCAGCAATTGCTTCACCAGCCGCCCAATCACGATCTTCTGTTACTTCTGCTGCTAGAACTTCTTCCAGAGATGTTTGGCCCATGCCAGTAAGACTTAGTCCTCGGAGATGATTATGCATTTCTTCTCTGGCTGATGAATCGTCTAGTCTGGAAGCAACGCTTCCTGTTAAAAACTTACTGAAATCACTGTCATCCAATGCGCTATGCCCCACCCATGAAACGCTGCCATGACTCGAATTGTACACAATCTGTGATTTAAACGGCATATCTTACTTCCATCTATATCGGTTCAAATCGGAATAGTTGTTGAAAAGAATCACTTGCACCCTCGAGCGTTGGTACGCCAAAGTTAACTGTGTTTTTGATTTCAATGTTCAAATTAATAAGCAAAAAAGGTGGGATGTGTTTTTTATGATTGAGATGACGTTGTCATTGACGAACATTGGGTGACCTCACAGCTTGTCCTTCTGTCAAATTCACTACGGATAAGCTAACTGCTTGATCCTTTCTATGCAATCTTGATTTAACACTTATCGATCTAAGTGCAATCTCTCAAGATAACAGTTAATCAAACATCCCACCTCTCCCTCAGCTTCCCCCAATCCATCTCCAGACAAATCGGCTGCAGATGCTTCAGTTTGATGGGATCATGCCCACTGGTGGTCGACACACTGAGCGTCACTCAAATTCACTGTTTAGCAAGAGAAAGCTGTCAGTTCCTCTGCATGAGACGTCTATTTGAGCATTATTCGGGCATGCTGTGATCACCACAGCATGCCCGTTTCATGAGCGATATAGAACGATGCCTTACTGCACTCCATTAGAATAATTGTTAATGTGTATTCTCCAGAAAACTTTTGGTCTCATTAATTTACCCGATCGTGAACCCGCCTCCACGACAATACTGTATGAACTCTCTGATGTGGTTCTTACAGTCTGGCCCGGACAGCCACTTGATGTCGTCTTCCATTATTATGCTGCGGGTGAGGCGGAGAGAGCCGTCTGCCCCTCGGTGGTGTGCCAGTTCATCGGCGTCCGAGATATCGGAAAGTGCTCGCTCCAAAGCCGCTCCAAGTTGTTCGGCATCTGCTGCTGTAACAGTTTGGAAATCGTTGGACCAATAGCTGCCGTTCCAGTCGCTCTGCTGCGCCTCTTCTTCGGCGATAACAGTACCGGCTGGCTCCCAACCGTATCTCTCAGCGACGCTCAGCAGTCTGTGCCACCTGAAAAAGTCCCACCTGAAGTAGCCTGCCGGCCCTGTCAAATCCATACCCATTTGCAATACCTCCGTAAAAATAGAAAAGATGCAAAAGCAGAAAGAAGTTTTCTGCCTAGTGTGCATCCTGATGCTCAGCAGATACAAGTGTGCCTGACATACCTTGAATTGAATGGCTTCTTTCAGATTGCACATTCTCAAAATCCCGCTGAAGCGGGTGGAATGCCTGCGTGATAATAGAGCGGAGCGGATCATCGTTGGACTTACTATCGATGCTGCAGGAAGTAAAGTAAGGAGTAGTCTGCGTGCTGAAAAGTTCGTGATCGTCACTGAGAGCTAACCATCTCTCCCTCTGCTTCTCCCATTCCTTCACCAGACAAATTGACTGCAGATGCTTCAACTTGATCGGATCATGCCCAAGCGTGGTCTTGGGGAGGAATAAAATCGCTTCCTGAATATCTGGAGCCAGCAACAACAAGTTCATAATTTGGCTGATACGCGCACGACTTACATGCCCCAAACGTGCCAACTCGGCATAGTCCTTGACCACACCCGTTACTACCAACCGCTCGAGATGATGTGCCAATGCTATCAGCCGTGATATGCGAGGTATGCGACCTTCGGGAATTACAGGGGAAGGCATACGGGTAGTCATCACCCGTTGCCCCTTCCGATGCGTCTCAAACGATACATTCCACGTCTTGGCAATCATGCAGCGGTCTCCGTAAGAGTTTCGGTCAGCAGAGATTCGAGGCCAGTCGGATGGAAGTGCATGGTTACCTGTCCTGCTCTGCCATCGTAATCAATGCGGACGATGAGGAGTTGCAGGAGCTTCTGCTTCTCGACGACGTTCATGGCCTTCCAGAGTTCATCAAATCGGCTTAGCACCGAGGCCACCGATTCTGCCGTAATCGACCAATGGGCCAAGCGTGCCAGTTCATCGCGAATCTGGGCGAGCCGTGGCGTTTCGTGGGCGATCCGTTCCTGCACTTCGGCCAATCGGCTGGTTACTAGAGTGTTGACTTCACCTGCTTTGACCTGGCCTATCAGATTTCTGGTTTCCTGCTGCCAGCGCTTCAATTCTCGTTCCAGCAGTGCTTGTTCTGACTTGAGGGTTTGCCGATGTTCTTCATGGTGCTGGTGAATGATGGCGAGTACTTCAGTCTGTAATGCCGGGTCAGAGCCAATGCCCCGGATACGTTCGAGGACAAACTGTTCCATCTGGCCGGCGGGCACACTCTTGGAAGCGCATTTCTCCCAGCCCTGTTTCTGTGCTTTGGTGCAGGTGTAATAGCGATACTGGACTTTGCCGTTCTTGCAGCAGTAGGAAGGTGTCATGGCACATCCGCAGGGGACACATCGCAGCAAACCCTTCAATATCGAGCCATGGCGGTTCTTGATTTCCCGGCCACCATGGATGCCATTGCGTTCCAGTTGGGTCTGGACTCGCTGCCAGAGCACCTCATCAATGATGGCTTCGTGTTCACCAGCATAGACATTCTCCTTGTGACGTACCTGACCGAAGTAAAGCGGATTGGTGAGCAGATTCCATAAGCTGGTGCGGGTGAACTCCATGCCACCCTTGGCGATACCCATCCTGGTGGTGTATTGCTTGTTCCGCCAGCCACGCTGGTTCAGTTCTTGGACTACCGGAAGTAATGACCCATGCTCGGCATAGAGCCGGAAGATGGCACGCACGCGTGGTGCTTCTTCGTGGTTGATGATGAGCTTGTTGGTCACCGGGTCTGCATCGTAGCCGAGAATCGGCCTGCCACCTGACCATTTGCCCTTTTTGCGGGTGGCGGCGATCTTATCCCTCGTTCTCTCGGAAATTATTTCCCGTTCAAACTGGGCGAAGGACAACAGAATGTTGAGCGTCAATCGTCCCATGGAATGCGTCGTATTGAACTGCTGCGTCACACTCACGAAGCTAATGCCCTTGCGGTCAAAGATCTCCATCATGCGGGCAAAGTCGAGTAATGAACGGCTGAGGCGGTCTACTTTGTAAACAATGACACAGTCAATAAACCCGGCTTCAATGTCGGTGAGGAGTTGTCGCAGGGCAGGACGTTCCATGTTGCCACCGGTGAACCCACCATCGTCGTACTTGGCAGGCAAACACAGCCACCCCTCATGAGCCTGGCTTTTGATAAAGGCTTCGGCTGATTCCCGCTGTGCATCGAGCGAATTAAATTCCTGTTCCAAGCCTTCTTCGGTGCTCTTACGGGTGTAGATGGCACACCTTATTCTCTTGGGAGGTTTGTTCATGGTTTCCCTCCCCGCTTGATGCCGAAGAAGGCAAAGCCATTGAGGTGTTGGCCCGTGATGGCTTTGGCGACTGCAGTCAGTGTTGTGTAGGTGTTGCCATTCCAGATAAAGCCATCGGCCAGCACTTCGACATGTTGTTCAATGCCCTTGTAGGTTCTGGTGATGACTGCCCCGGGTGCTGGCAGTCGAATGTCCCGTTGCTGAGGAATGGGTAAGGTGGCTACTGGTGGCGGTGTCACCCGCAGGTCTTCCTCACGAGCCAGTTCCTTAGCCCTGGCCAGTGCCCGTTCCGAAAGCCCACCCATGGCCTGCGCCTGCAATCGCCAGGCAAGCCGTTTGGTCAGCCAATCTCTGTTATGGGCATTGGTGGGTTCGCCAAAGACCTCGGCATACATCTGCCGCAGGTCAGTTACCCGCAGGTGTGGCAACGATGCCAGTTTCTGCTTCAAGTCCATCATGCGTCTCCTTGTTCTCCAGAGGTGTTAACCGTCTTGGAGACACTGAGCAGAGTTTTCGCGGGAACAGCAAGGCAATCCTGCGTGGAATGCGGTAACTTCTGCCGGGTCAGAAGACGGTAGGTTATGCGCGCGAGGAGAGAAGTGAGAGCTTCGCATAGTGGATCAGTGGATCGAGTGTTGTGCATCGGTGGAGTCCTTACCATTGAGGCGGAGGGAACTGACTGGAGTACCACCAGCCGAAGCCAAGTTCTTCGCGGGTCCAGAGATAACACTTCGCCGGGTCGTGTGTGACGGTGCCATTAGTGGACAACATGTGCAGGCGGGACTTGCTGGGGCCGGGAATGAGCTTCGTAACCCTTTGGCGGGATTCCAGCTCTGTTCTGTCTTGTGCATCTGGGCATTGGCTTTGTCCATCGTACTCAGCAACACCGCCGCATTTATCGAGGAACTCCTCGGACTCTCGCGGGGTAAGTAGAGGGACTTGGGAGGTGACGGCCAGTGCTTCACTGGTAGGTGACACGTCATTTGCAGTATCCCACGAGCTATGGTTGGAAGCTGACAGTGGAGATAAAACCTTGGGCTTCGTCACCTCATCTAAGGCTGTGGCGGAATGTGCGAAATGCAAGGAATTTCTAGAGGTAGATGTGTATAATCGGGAACGCAGATTAGCGATGTAGTGACGGTAGTTGCGGTCATTTTCTTCTATCTCCATATGGCGATTATTCATGTCTTTTGCTCCTTAAAGGTTAGAAGAGAAGGATCGTCACCATCGTCATTTGAGTTGGTGGACGACTCGATCTGGGTTTGATCCAGCGGGCACATACATCCAGCCACGAGCAGTTCCACGATCCGACTTCCGTAGTTCAGGAATGTTCAATTGGCTCAGGTAACTCGACACGCGATTGGTTGGACGTTTCATTCCAGTAACGCGATTTACAACTTCTGCCATCCTTAGACTTGAGATGAACGCCGAATGCTTAAGCGGATCAAGCCCTTGCTCTTTCAGGAACTCTTGAATGCCGTCCTGCACCAACAGTTTTTCTTCTTCATCATCATCAATCCCTAACTGCCGTTCATGGATAACCCGTTGACATTCCTGGGGGGCAGAGAGACAAGACAGTACGAGTTTTTCCCATTCGCCCCACCGGGAGAATTTCTCCAGACGAAGTGGTGGCCTCTTTAACATGGTGATCAATCCGCCGATGATTTCCCAGCGATGCACCTCGATAAACTGCTGCGTATCACTTTCCCACGTTCCAGAGTTTTCAGGCCTTGCCAACTTAATTACGATGCAACGCTTCGCCATATCCTTGGACAAGTGAGCGCCATTGATCGTCAGACACCAGGTAAAGGTGTTAGGCAGTTGTCCTTCACCAACATAATTCTGCTTCCCCGAAATGGTCGAGGAAGTAATCATGGCTTCTAGTCCAGCCTGTGAGAAGTGATGACTTTTGATGTTATCGAGAAGAATGACACGCATCTCTCGCGCGCACGGTGACAAAAGTCTCGTCTTAAAGGCCGAAGCGCTTTCCTCTTGGCTGTACTCGATAAGTCCCCCGAACAGCTGAGCGGCCATGCGAACCAAGGTGGTCTTCCCGACTCCTCGTCCTTGTTCCTCATCATCATCTTGAGCTGTAATGAGAAAGGCCGGTCGTTGTCCCGGAGCGAGGCCGCTGACTAGTGTGAGAAGCAAGGCAAGCAGCAGATGGGCGTCAACCTCAGATGCGGGATTGAACTTCCCCAAGAACTCGAATAGTAGCCTTGTATTTGAATGGGTAATGGCGGGGTGACAGTAGTAGTGACGTGGCAGTGCCGGTTCATGGGGAAAGTTCGCCACTGCATCAAACGGTTCTGCTTGTTGTTGAAATGAGGCAAAGTACTGGCTTGGCGTGACCATTCCCTGGCCCTGACGCCAGATTACCGAGTTCTGATGGCCAGGCAGAATGGAAGCTGCCCACGCCATCAGATGGTCGGTATTATCCAGATAGAGTACCTCATTCTTGTGGCGAACAAACAATTGCTTACCAACCCGCTTGGGGTAACCGCCGGACAGACTGAAGAGCCGTTGTTGAAGCTGATTAACAGAGAGTCCTGTCACAATGGTTTTCTTTGAACCGTCTTCAGACGTAATCTCCTTGCGCATGAAATTTGTTAACTGCTTGGTGATGCTATCTGGCTTGGAAGGTGACACAGCCTGGGTGAGTAATTGCTTAAATGCCTCCGCGCCCTGTGCCACCAGGTAATCATCAATGCCTTGTTTTCTACCTTCCTCCTCTGGTGGTATCTGGACGATTTTGACGATGGCTCCCTGTGCTTTGAGTGCTGTAGCCAGTTGGTATTCTTCACGCTGCACAGCATGGTTGGTCGTGCGGTCTGAGTCAAAGACGATATAGACCTGTCGTTGTTTCCAAGGAAGTTCCGCTAGTGCAGGATGGAGTTCACGATTTCCAATCCTTTTACCATTAGAGTCTTTCTTTCGTGGGTTGCTCCAGCAGCTGACACCACCCAAACCAATGACGGTAAACCCGAGAATCGAAGCACAGAGTGCTTTCTTCTCCCCTTCAGTGATGGCAAGTGGAGTACTTGAATCGTGATAGGCTGGACGGCTAATCACTGGAAAGTAGACTTGAACCGGCTTTCCTTTGGGGCCGAGGTATTTGCTGGCTTTCCCCTTAGTGTTTATCGGTGGATGGGTGGGCTTAAGGCGACAGTAGTCAATCCGTCTACCGTGTGCATCGTGGTAGGGGATGAATAGACAAGAGCCAAGCTCCTGCACCCTCGAGATGCTCTTCCAATTGAGATAATTCTTGATGTGCTCGGGGTCCGTCAGCGTCCGCAGAGCATGCATTTGGGCAGCATCTTTCGAAATTCCTGAAAGTTGCAACTCTTGCAAATGGATTTGCGCTAATCGACAAGGTTCGATCAATGCGCTCGGGTTAAAAGGTTCTGTGATCATTCTGTTCTCACTGCGCGCACCCCGGACCGTAGCCTGTACGGCACCATGATGCACAGCATGGTCAATGTGATTCAGTTTCTGTGTTCAGTCACCTGATTAGGCGACTGATCGTTTAATCTTCAATTGCTGTGGGAGACCGTAGCGAATTTCAATTTCCTCTACGACACCATCACGCAGTTCATCCAGATGCTGAAAAAGCTCAATATGCGCCTGTTTCAATGTGTAATCCCTGAGGTGAACTTCCACGCGGGGATCATTATTGCCACCGATCCTGAGGTCTTGAATCACCGTGGGAGGTGGGTTGAAAACAGGTTCACCAGCCTTCACTTCCAGTCTCTGAATGCGGCAGAAGTTCATTTGCTGCATTAATTCCAGCAACCTTTTTCTAGCTGGGCTGAGACTGCTTTTAGTCAGTGATTTCATGGTTGGTCCCTATGTTCGAAGAGGTCATATACCACGCTAGTTGATTCCCATGGATGGGTGCAAATCTACAGCGTTACCACTGGAATCTGTCTTGCTATTATTGCTCCATTTCCCGTTGTTTTCTGAACCCGTAACTGAGTGCAATTCGGATGAATGACAGCCTATTTGATGATCGAGAACGAGTTCAAATCTGGAGTAGGAAACTTCTTCTTTCATGTCCGGCTTACGTGGTATGTGCAATTTCATGATTCCTCCTCATCAATGGATGCCAACTTGTAAAACTCTCAGCAGCCAAAAGGTTATCAAATAGGTTCGATAGCGCATAACCGTGTGCAAAACCGACGGTCGAGATAGTATCTGTTGAAATGGTGCGAGTTCAAATCTGCATGCAATGCGTCTATTACAAAGCATGCTTGACATACTCATCTCCCTGCGGATAGCGACCATCCGAAACTAGGTCGTATTTTCGTTGCAGGATTGTACGGGCGGAGAGCACAATCCCGATTGGTGATGCAGCCCAGCATGCCTGAAGTGATGGGATCATTCCAAACCGGTTAAGCATTTTTTGGGTCATTTATGGGAAATTCAGCCTGTTTCATTCAAAACAAACAAGGCGGCCTTGCCCAAGAAATGCGGCGAAAGTCTCACAAAAAAAACGATCCTTAAAAAAATGCCCCTTAATATCGAGACAGATATAGTCTGATTTGAAATTGCAGGA
This sequence comes from Planctomycetia bacterium, assembly GCA_016795155.1. Taxonomy (NCBI): domain Bacteria; kingdom Pseudomonadati; phylum Planctomycetota; class Planctomycetia; species Planctomycetia bacterium. Next base: position 12,554 of record JAEUIE010000017.1, read on the forward strand.
ATCCTGCTAATACGAAATGACACGATATTGTAGTGACCACTTCTTGGCCTGTTGGCTGTACTGATAGGCCGGAAATAATCCGAAGTTGCACGCAAGCATATGGCTGGGGTACAATAATCTGTTAGGCCCAACAAACATTCATCTGTCGTCGCGTCCCTGCCAGAGCATCTGGGGTGATTCGAGGTAGACAACCTCGAGGTACCCCATGCACATCGAACTGCGTCCCCTGTCGATAATAACCCCGTATGCCAATAATCCCCGCGAAAACGACGCGGCCGTGGAGGCAGTCGCCCAGTCCTTGCAGGAGTTCGGCTGGCGACAGCCGATCGTCGTTGATGAGTCTGGGGTCATTATCGTTGGTCACACTCGTTACAAGGCAGCCTTGAAACTGGGCCTGAAGGAAGTGCCCGTTCATGTGGCAGTAGGTCTTTCTCCTGAAAAAGTACAGGCCTACCGCATCGCTGATAATAAAAGCAGTGATCTATCAGACTGGAATTATGATCTGCTGGCGGTGGAACTCGGTGACTTGCAGGAAAAACAGTATGACCTGGAATCCCTGGGATTCAGTCCCGAAGAACTAAATCGATGGCTAAACGGAGGTGCTACGGAAGGATTGACAGATCCGGATGAGATTCCCGCACCTCCCGATGCAGCGATCACGCAACCGGGTGATCTCTGGATACTGGGTAATCACCGGTTACTCTGCGGTGACTCGTCGTCAGAAACTGACGTAAATCGTTTGCTGGATGGAGCCTGCATTCATCTGGTGAACACCGATCCGCCGTACAACGTCAAAGTAGAACCCCGCAGCAACAATGCTATTGCTGCTGGCAATTCGAGCTTTGAAGCACCGAAGAATCGTACCCATCACCAGTCGTTCGATGTTTCTCGGCAGGGAGAAAAGCAGGCCACTCATAAAAAACTGCGCGCCAAGGACAGACCGCTAGCGAACGACTTTGTTTCCAATGAGGAGTTCGATGGCCTTCTGGAGGCGTGGTTTGGCCAGATCGCCCGAGTGCTGGAGCCGGGCAGAAGCTTCTATATCTGGGGCGGCTACGCCAACCTGGGCAACTATCCCGCACCACTCAAACGGCACGGATTGTACTTCAGTCAGGCAATAGTGTGGGACAAGCAGCATCCGGTGCTGACGCGCAAAGACATGATGGGCGCATTTGAGCTGGCGTTCTATGGCTGGAAAGAAGGCGCTGCCCACCAGTTCTTCGGGCCCAACAATGCCACTGACTTGTGGGCCATCAAGAAGGTTAACCCTCAGTCCATGGTCCACCTCACGGAGAAGCCAGTGGCACTGGCAGTTCGAGCCATGGAATATTCGAGCCAGCCCGGGGAGAACGTCCTCGATCTCTTCGGTGGGAGTGGTTCCACGCTCATAGCGGCAGCACAAGCGGGTCGCCAAGCCTATCTGATGGAACTCGATCCGCTCTATTGCGATGTCATCGTCCAGCGGTTCATCCAGTTTACCGGACTGGAAGTGCAATGCCTGGATTGCCAGGGCAATGTCACAGACCGTGGTGAAATGCTCAAGAGCAGGATGGCTGCGTAACCAAAATCCTGGGATCGTACACCATGGATCAGGATAGTACCAAATCGAAACTGCACCCTTCGTCCCTGTCTAAAGAGGATCTGGCTCAACTTTTATCCAAAATCGGTGGCCATTCGATTAACTTGGCCATGATTGACGCAGACCTGACTGCTGGTGCACCAGTCAATTCCGATGGCACTATGAATCTGGTCCACTATGCAGCCTGGTTACTCCTGGAGATGCATCGTGGCCCATGATCCACGTCTCATCAGGCCCACCGAACTCTGTCGCTTGCTGAACTCCACTCCCTTGGGTGAAGTCATTAAACAACGCCAGATGCAGGAACATCGCGTCCAGGCTGGCCTGCGGATCGGCACAAACAAACACGTTGATCTGTTGCGCTACACTGCCTGGCTGGTGCATCTGCGTCATGCCCCCAAGTCATCCTCTTCGCAAGACCATCATCCCGTAGTT
>JAEUIE010000018.1 GCA_016795155.1 Planctomycetia bacterium
AACTACGGGATGATGGTCTTGCGAAGAGGATGACTTGGGGGCATGACGCAGATGCACCAGCCAGGCAGTGTAGCGCAACAGATCAACGTGTTTGTTTGTGCCGATCCGCAGGCCAGCCTGGACGCGATGTTCCTGCATCTGCCGCTGTTTGATGACTTCACCCAAGGGAGTGGAGTTCAGCAAGCGACAGAGTTCGGTGGGCCTGATGAGACGTGGATCATGGGCCACGATGCATCTCCTGGAGTAACCAGGCTGCATAGTGGACCAGATTCATAGTGCCATCGGAATTGACTGGTGCACCAGCAGTCAGGTCCGCGTCAATCATCGCCAAGGTAATCGAATGGCCACCGATTTTGGATAAAAGTTGAGCCAGATCCTCTTTAGACAGGGACGAAGGGTGCAATTTCGATTTGGTACTATCCTGATCCATGGTGTACGATCCCAGGATTTTGGTTACGCAGCCATCCTGCTCTTGAGCATTTCACCACGGTCTGTGACATTGCCCTGGCTATCCAGGCATTGCACTTCCAGTCCGGTAAACTGGATGAACCGCTGGACGATGACATCGCAATAGAGCGGATCGAGTTCCATCAGATAGGCTTTGCGACCCGCTTGTGCTGCCGCTATGAGCGTGGAACCACTCCCACCGAAGAGATCGAGGACGTTCTCCCCGGGCTGGCTCGAATATTCCATGGCTCGAACTGCCAGGGCCACTGGCTTCTCCGTGAGGTGGACCATGGACTGAGGGTTAACCTTCTTGATGGCCCACAGATCGGTAGCGTTGTTGGGGCCGAAGAACTGGTGAGCTTTCCCTTCTTTCCATCCGTAAAACGCCAGCTCAAATGCACCCATCATGTCCTTGCGGGTTAGCACCGGATGTTGCTTGTCCCAGACGATTGCCTGGCTGAAGTACAATCCGTGTCGTTTGAGTGGTGCCGGATAGTTGCCCAAATTCGCATAGCCGCCCCACACGAAAAAACTTCTGCCCGGCTCCAGCACTCGGGCGATCTGGCCAAACCACGCCTCCAATAGGCCATCGAACTCCTGATCTGACAGAAAATCGTTCGCCAATGGCCGATCTTTGGCCCGCAGCTTCTTGTGGGTTGCCTGCTTTTCTCCCTGACGAGCAACATCAAACGACTGGTGATGGGAACGTTTCTTCGGTGCTTCAAAGCTCGAATTACCAGCAGCTATAGCATTATTGGAGCGAGGCTCGACTTTGACGCCGTACGGCGGATCGGTGTTCACCAGATGAATGCAGGCTCCATCAAGTAAACGATTTACGTCAGTTTCTGACGACGAGTCACCGCAGAGTAACCGGTGATTACCCAGTATCCAGAGATCACCCGGTTGCGTGATCGCTGCATCGGGTGGTGCGGGAATCTCATCCGGATCCGTCAGTCCTTCCGTTGCACCACCCTGTAGCCATCGATTTAGTTCTTCAGGACTGAATCCCAGGGATTCCAGGTCATACTGTTTTTCCTGCAACTGGCCGAGTTCCACCGCCAGCAGATCATAATTCCAGTCTGATAAGTCACTGCTTTTATTGTCAGCGATGCGGTAGGCCTGCACTTTTTCAGGAGAAAGACCTACTGCCACATGAACGGGCACTTCCTTCAGGCCCAGTTTCAAGGCTGCCTTGTATCGTGTATGGCCAACAATAATGACCCCGGCTTCATCAACGACAATCGGCTGTCGCCAGCCGAAATCCTGCAACGACTGGGCCACAGCCTCCACAGCCGCGTCGTTTTCACGGGGATTATTGGCATAGGGGGTGATCAATGACAACGAGCGCATTGCAATCTGCATGGGTTGTACCTCGAGGCGTTGGACGACATAGTCCTGGTTGTGCCTCGAACCACTCCAGCAGTGCTGGCAAGAGATGCGACGAATATACTTCATTTCATTGTATCATCTGTCGCACACGATTATGGAGATCATTTCTGAAATTTATTTTTGGCTGTACACTGGAATGAAAGAGCGTCATAAGGTATGACATTTCTAAAGGACCAAACGGCGCGCCTTTGGCGTGCTCCCTGATTAGGGATGTAAACGACCGCCTCGAAGTGTGTCTCGTGGCGTGCAGGGGTTGTAAGTTTCTGCGAAAGCGTGTTGAATTGATTCAGAATCACTTCTGAGTTCCGACAAACTATAGCGCAGATTTAGACAACACCCAATACGTCCATGCCAGTAGTATTTTACTTCCTTGTACATCGCGTTAGAGCAGTTTTTTTACCTGGCAGTTTTTCTCCAGGTAGCTTCACAGTAACTTGCAAAGTAATTCCGCATGATAATTCATGCCGACCTTTCGCAGACCTTAAGAAGAGGTCGGCGCTAAGGTCGGCACAGATAAACTGTGTGATAGCATGTAGTTGCAGCGTGTTGCCGACCTTTGCCGACCTTTTTCACATCTCTATCCATGTACGTGCGCACGCGCACACGCGTGCGACAGCGAATAGACCTTCTCCAGGTCGGCAAAGGTCGGCATTAAGATTCAAGTCTTTCACTGCTCACGACTTAGCGCTGCCGACCTTACTTAACATCGCCAGCTATGGTCGGCAAAAGGTCTGTCGCTGTACTGAGAGTTGCATGATCCATTTCTCCATTAATTGCATCATGCTGGCATCCATCGCGTGCAAAGTGTATTGGACCCTGTGTCGACTTGTCCATGAACGAATTCATCCCCCACACCTCTTGCTGCGTAATTCACTTCGGAGCGGGCCAGATGAAAGAACCCCTTGTTATCAGGAGGACTCTCCCCATGAATGACCTGTCAGTCTGTCCGTCAATCGTAAAACGCAAGTCTCACCTCAGCAAATCGCAACAACGCCTTTTGCAAGTGTTTCAAGAGCTGAACTTCGGCAAGATACAGCAGTTACACGTCAAGGCAGGAGAGCCGTTGCTGACACCATCGCCTCGCATTCTCAAAGACTTAAAGATCCCTGGGGCGAACGACGCGCGAGTGGAATCGCATCTCAAAGACTTTGAACTCAAGCGCGAGCACCTCGAGTTCTTTCACCACCTGCATGCACTGGGTGACGGAGTACTCGAATTAATTGAAGTGAGACATGGCTTGCCTGTTCGGCTGCTCATTGAATCAACCACGTAACCTGACATTAACTCCCTGGTGGTGACGGTTAGCCCATGTGGAACTGGTCACAAAAAGGATGAGCTATGGATCAACTGACTGAGATGACAATAAACACGTCCAGCGATGTGTTTCCAACACTATGGATAAAAGCACGGTGCGAAGGCAGAATAATGCCTTCATTAGCAATACCTAACGATGCAGCCAGCAGGCAACTGGCCCACTGGCTGCAACTGTTTATCGACAAAAATCAGGTTGTCGAGTTGCGTGCGTTACATGTTCAAGGCAGATTCCGACCAGCAAATTACGCTGGATTTTTCAAGTATGATAGCTTACCAACCCTTGCCCAAGAAGCCTTGGCGATAACCAAAACTGCTCGCGGTATTTATTTTACTTTGAATCCAGTTCGCCCCGATCTCTTGCACCGCAAGACGAATCGATTGACTTATGCCAACACTGGTGAGCAGGCAACAGATCGTGATGTTCTCCACCGTCGATGGCTGTTCATTGATGCTGATCCCATCCGTGACGCTCATATCAGCGCCACCGATGACGAAAAACGCCATGCCCATGAAGTAATTAGTCGTGTACGCGAGAGTTTATCGAATGAAGGTTGGCCGCAACCCATTCTGAGTGACAGTGGCAATGGGTATCACTTGCTGTATCGGATTGATCTACCAGTACATGATCGAGGCTTAATCCAGGCAACCCTGAAACATTTAGCAACCCGATTTGACAATGAGCATGTCACCATTGATCAATCGGTGCATAATCCAGCGCGGTTGTGTAAACTACCAGGCACCTGGTCCCGAAAAGGGGACGCCTCTCCTTCGCGTCCACATCGTGTTGCTTCCATTCTGGAAGTACCAGCAGAGGGTATGCAGGTAGTGAGTGAACAACAGCTACGTTGTTTTGCACAGGTTGACGAAAAACCAATGCAGTCCAGAAGAGCTGCAAGTGCACCATTACAGGCATTCGTCTTAGATGTCGACGCTTGGCTGGCAGATCGGCAATATCCTTACTTCAGAAAACCTCAGTTAGATCTTCTGGGACGCACAGTCTACGTCTTAGAAACATGTCCGTTCAACCATGATCATCGAGCCCCCGACGCTTGTATCATGCAAGATGCTTTGGGGAAGTTGTCAGCAAAGTGTTTTCATGATAGTTGCTCGCAATTCGACTGGCAGGCATTTAAAGAGAAAATTGGTACACCCGAAAAACATCATTACCATCGGCCTAACAAGATAAACTGCGCCGATGTCGATCATCAAGCAGTCGGGACCAATGATTCGACACCCTCCTGCAAGCTGATGAAGGTTGCACCACTTAGTCTTCCCAAGTTCCCAGCTATTCAGGGAAATAACCGACAGCTGCGTGATGTTACGCAGAATGCCATTGATGCCCTGATTAAACAGAACAACCCACCCATGCTCTTTAGTTGGTCTGGACAACTAACACGCTTGCATCATGATTTGTCTGCTCATCGGGTGGAAATCCTCAAACATGATCAGCTTCGAGGTGTTCTGGCAAGATGTGCCAATTGGTTCGAGATCAAGTCCCGAGGCAAAGAAGAAGTGGAGGAAGATGGGCCACCTCCGATGGAAGTGGTTAAGGATCTGGCATCACTCGGAGAGTGGCCGGGTATACCTCATCTGAAATCTCTGCGAACGACTCCATTCCTTGATCTTGAGGGCAGAGTAATCTCTCAGCCTGGATACGATGCACCAACAGAATACTACTTGTCACTTCCCCACAAGATGGAACAGATCGTGGTAAATGAAACCCCTTCATATCAAGATGTCGATACAGCCAAAGAACTCTTGCTGAATGAGATGCTGGGGGATTTTCCTTTTGTTGATGCAGCTAGCCGTGCACATGCACTGGCTGCCATACTACTCCCCTTCGTCCGCGATTCCATTGTTGGGCCAACACCCCTGCATTACATTGATGCACCCACCGAAGGAACTGGTAAGACTCTGTTGGCAGAAATCATTGCTGCAACCATTACGGGGCAGGACGCACCCGTGCAACCCCCTCCTAAAGACGAGGAAGAGTGGCGAAAGTCCATTACCTCGGTACTACTGGAATCTCCACCCATGGTGCTGTTTGACAATGTCAAATATGCACTCGATAGCCCCGCCTTGGCTGCGGCGTTAACTGCCCCTGTATGGATAGATCGGCTTCTTGGCAGTAATCGACTTGCTCACGTCCCCGTCAGAACCATGTGGGTGGCCACAGGAAATAATGGTATCGTTTCTTCCGAAATCAATCGCAGGATGGTTTGGATTCAGCTCGATGCTCAGGACCCGAACCCAGCAATGCGAACGGGATTTCTACACCCTAATATTCTCCTCTGGGTCCATACTGAAAGACGACGATTAATGCATGCTTGTCTCACCTTGCTGCGCTACTGGCATACACAGGGACGACCCATCGGAAATACTGCCATGGGAAAGTATGAATCCTGGGCAGGAGTAATGAGTGGTATATTAGATTGCCTCCAGGTTCCAGGCTTTTTGGCCAATGTTCAGCAACAACGTCAACTACGCATCATAAGCAATGACGAATGGCCTTCATTTACGCACTGTTGGCATAACGTGCACGCAGACAAAATTGTGGGGACGGAACATCTCTATCACCTGGCTACCAGAAACAATCTGCTCGACAGCATACTCGGTGATGGAGGCCCCCGCAGTCAGCGGACACGTCTGGGGCTCGCCCTTCGAAAACAAGCCAACCGAGTAATCGATGGGCATAGGATTCTTATTCTTCCCGAATGTGACAACAGAAAACGTCAGCAGTTCCAATTGGAGAAACTTGCCTAAATCGTTAACCAAACATCTCAGTTACGGTCTTGGCCTAAGGTTAGGCTTGCTCGGCAAGATGACCTGGGAAAGTCCAAAGAGGACCTACCATGCCAGAGACCAGTCAGCCACATGCATCAATTCGCCTCCCCATTGCTCAACTCCTCGCCCGCGTCACCTACCGCCTTCTGACCCGGCAGAAGTTACCCCATTCCAGCCAACATTGCCTTGATGTCCTTCCAAAAGAAGTGCTCAGTGTCTCCAAGACGGTTAACACCAACAGAGAACAAGGAGACGCATGATGGACTTGAAGCAGAAACTGGCATCGCTGCCACACCTGCGGGTGACTGACCTGCGGCAGATGTATGCCGAGGTCTTTGGCGAACCGACCAACGCCAACAATCGCGACTGGCTGACGAAGCGGCTCGCCTGGCGATTACAGGCGCAGGCGATGGGTGGTTTGTCAGAACGGGCGATGGCACGGGCTAAGGAACTGGCTCGCGAAGAAGACCTGCGGGTTACACCGCCACCGGTAGCCACCTTACCCATTCCTCAGCAACGGGATACCCGACTGCCAACACCCGGAGCCGTTATTACCCGGACCTACAAGGGCGTGGAACATCATGTCGAAGTGCTGGCCGACGGCTTCATCTGGAATGGGAACACCTACACAACGCTGACCGCAGTTGCCAAGGCCATCACGGGACAGCACCTCAATGGCTTTGCCTTCTTCGGCATCAAGCGGGGAGGGAAGCAATGAACAAAGCTCCCAAATGTATCCGGTGTGCCATTTACACAAGAAAAAGTACTGAGGAAGGATTGCAACAAGAATTTAATAGCCTCGATGCCCAGCGGGAAAGCGCCGAGGCCTTCATCAAGAGCCAGGCCCATGAAGGCTGGTTGTGCTTACCCGCCAAATACGACGATGGTGGTTTCACTGGCGGCAACATGGAACGCCCTGCCCTGAGGCAACTCCTCACCGACATCGAAGCTGGTTTGATAGACTGTGTCATCGTGTACAAGGTTGACCGTCTCAGCCGTTCCTTACTCGACTTCGCCCGTATGATGGAGATATTCGACCGTAAGGGCATCTCGTTCGTGTCTGTGACACAGCAGTTTAATACGACGCATTCCATGGGGCGGTTAACGCTCAACATCTTGTTGTCCTTTGCCCAGTTTGAACGCGAAATCATTAGTGAGCGCACTCGCGATAAGATCGCCGCCACCCGGCGTAAAGGCAAATGGTCAGGTGGCAGACCCATTCTGGGTTACTATGCCGACCCGGTGACCAACAAACTCATTATCAATCACGATGAAGCACCACGGGTACGGGCTATTTTCAGGCTTTACGCCGAGCATGGGTCTCTATTACCCGTTGTCCAGGAACTGAACCAGCGTGGCTGGCGGAACAAGCTGTACACCACCCGCAAAGGTATTGCCAAAGGTGGCATGGAGTTCACCCGCACCAGCTTATGGAACCTGCTCACCAATCCACTGTACTTCGGTCAGGTAAGACACAAAGACAACGTCTATG
>JAEUIE010000019.1 GCA_016795155.1 Planctomycetia bacterium
TCGTGGAGCGGACGTTCAACTGGCTCAAACGATACCGCCGTATCGCCACCAGGTACGAAAAAACTGGACAGAACTTCTTGGGGTTCTTCCAGTTAGGCTCTGTAATGATGCTGCTCAGGTAATTTGTCAACACGCTCTAATATCGCAATACTATTTCCTGCGAAGCAGGAAGATCGTTAAATCATCGTCATTCTCAGCTTTGCCTGAGAATGTTTCCAGACTTGCCTTGATGGTACGTTCCCAGCTTTCGCAACTGGTATTCTGAGGCAACGTATGTAGAGCCGTCATCAGTCGATCTAGGCCGAACATGTTCTGTCGAGTTGCATCATAGGTTTCAGTCAATCCATCGGTATAGAGCAAGAGGGTATCTTTTGATCCCATGTTCAGGCTGGTGTTCAGGAACTGCTGTGGGCCGACAACAATGCCCAGCAACCTGCCTGCAGGCTGATGAACCCGTTCCACCTTGCCGTCAGCACGACGCAGCAGCATGGGCGGATGGCCGCCGCCTGATATCATCAGATCGCCTGTTTCGGTATTCAGTACTCCCAGCACCATCGTAACAAAGAGAGAGTGCGGATTATCCTGGGCCAGCATGTCATTCACCTGCTGCAGCGTATCTGCTGGAGTTGCCCCCTGCTGAAGAAGATGCCTGCAGAGAGTACGTATGCCGCTCATCAGCATTGCAGCGGAAACACCTTTTCCGGAGATATCAGCTACCGCAAATCCTAATCGATTTGGGCCAACCTTAATGAAGTCATAGTAATCACCTGCAACTTCGCGAGCTGGATAGACCTCAGCATACAACTCCAGTTCATTAGCAAACTGTTCAGGCAAACTTCGGGGAAGAAAGCCGTCCTGAACTTGTCGAGCCAGAGACAAATCCCTGTCCATTCTTGCCTTTTCGACCAATTCTTCATGAAGTGAAGCATTTTCAATGACAACAGAAAAAAGCAGGGCGGTTGCTGCCAGCAGATGCAGATCGTCTTCCTTGAATGGATTGTCGTTGCCAAACCGATCGAGAATCACAACGCCCATAGGGCGACCATCATGAGCTTTGAACGGCGCACACACAAAGGACCGCACACCCATGCTGGTCAAAGTCGCTGTCGAATTAAATCGCTGATCATGGGATGCATCTTCAGCAACAATGCCAACTCCTTCATCCAGCACACGCTTGATGACTGCTCTGCTGAAATGGCGTGGAATATCCTGATCGGCATAACGGGTTCGAATGGCACGCACTTCGGGACGCTGTCTGCTATCCAGCAGCACTACCATGCCCCGATCTGCCTGCAAGAACAATGTCAGCAATCGTTCTAATAACTGTGGTAAGAGTGTTTTAAGATCGAGTGTATGCGATAACTGCTGAGCAATTTCAAGAATAACCTGCAGTTTTCGTGCTGCATCCAGCCTGAACAGCTTGGAGTTACTCACCATCGTGGGAATGCTGGCAGTGATTCGGATTTCTTTCTCAACTGGCTCATCCTGCTGCTGAAAGCAGATGGTGAAAGGCCCGATCTGGATTTTATCCTGTTCCTGGAGAGGCTGTCGGCCTGAAACGCGCGTATTGTTCAGAAAGGTGCCATTGCTGCTGCCAAGATCTTCAACAAAGAACAACTCGCCTTCGGTCAGAATTCGGGCATGTCGCCTGCTGACATCGCGTGCATCCAGTCTCAAGTCGGTATCTGCCTGCCTGCCCAGTACGCATTCTCTTCCCCGCAACTGGAATTGCTCTGTATATCCCCGATCATTAATTACAGTCAATACGGCCATGACTAAAATCCATCCTTCCTTGCGTTCCGATCATACGCTGTTACACGAAGGCTTTCAATCATTTTTGGAGTATTCTGCGAAATCTTGGGCACAGCCAACCTTGTGACTCGATAGACTGTAATGGACTGAACAACTTTGTGGAGAAGAGGCCATGTTGCACATCTGCGTTATCGCCCTGGCGATGCTGACCATTATTTCATCACATGCGCTTCCACCCGTTTCCAATGATGTCGGAGCCCTGATCAAAACACTGGAAGAGCATCCGGTTAAAGGGAAAGCTGGCTCGCCATTGATTCTCAATCGGAGCTTTGACACTAATGACCGGGAGCAATCTGACCGATTAGCCAAGGTGCTTGGATTTGTCGATAACGATGGAAACACTTCACCTCTGACTCTTGAAGTTCCTTTTCAAGAAGAGAGTTGGCTGCAGAAAATAAAAGAGTTGCAGGATACAGGCAAGCTCAAGACGATTTCAACCATTGATGCCGGTTCGCCTGATCAGATCGTAAAGCAATTCATGAAGAAAGCACAGAACAAATGGAAAGACAATCACACTGCCTTTCAGGACTATCTGAAAACTCGCCGGGCTGATGCCAAGGCACTGGGTGTTGCATCGCTGAATCATGCTAAACTCGTTTTCGACAAATCCGATTCACCACTCGGTTATTTCTCGAAGCGATTCATCATCGAAAAGTGCATGGAAGAGCTGCGGCAATGCAATCTTGACCTGGTGAAGCTGAACGCTTCCCTGAAATGGGGCGGCCCCTATGCTGGTAACTTTGAGATGAACAGCGATGCCCTGGTGCTGGAAGCCTGGCGAACCAAAGCAATTGTCCCCTGGGTGGCTGATCGATCCTGGTTCAATGGGGAATTCAGCCCACAGGTACTGGGATATTACCTCTCGCTTGCCAGAGCTGCAGATTCAAATACGCCGGTATTCTGCGATCTCCACACCGGAAATGGTCAGTATGCCACCGGTCTTCGTCGATCATTTTATCTTGGCCTAGCACAGGGAGCCCGTCGTATTCGATTTGTTGGCGCAGTTCCAACGGGATATGGAAAAAACCAGGAACATCTGGATCTCGATCAGATCGATATCTGGAAAACCATTCGCGAACTCACTCATGAAGCTGGACCATTGTCCCCATTACTGGCAAATACCAGTACGCGTCATCCCGATGTTGCAATTGTAGTTTCTCTCACCCAGGAACTGTGGGATCCAAGCCCCTGGGTTCATGAAGAGCGAAAAGCCATTTTCCATGCAGCACGCATGAGTGGGCATAATGTCTCCATCCTTACCGAAGAAGATATCCAGGAAGGTAAATTGCAGAAAATTGCATCCATCTATCTTGTGGGAGCCAACATCCAGCGTGAAACTGCGAAAGTTCTGAAGAACTGGGTTGCGAATGGTGGCAGCATTGCATGCGTAGCTGGACCGCATCGTGATGAGTATAACCTTCCCTGTGAAGACATGCTGGAACTGCAGGGTATTACTGCAGCGACCTGGGAAAGTTTCGCTAAGGCCGGACCTGCTAAAATTACGCTGGCCCACCACAAAGCACCGGAGATTATTCACTGGAATTACGAGGGTCTCAAACGTGAAATTCCCGTTGTCTATGGCAAACAGAAAATAACTCCTGATCCCAAGGTCTCTGAAAAATTTCATGTATTCGGCAAGTTCAAGGATGAGTCCCCGGCAATTGTCAAATATGAATATGTTCCTGAGAAATTGGGCCATTGCTGGGTGGTCTGCGCCCCCACAGGATCAGGCTGGTTGAAAACCAGTTTGCTTAGCAAGAAATGGGAAGTAGGCAATAAGCCTACCAGTTACAATCATCAACTTCACTTCAAGTTCCTGGATGGCGATATAGGTGACATTGTGATGTGCGCATCAGGCGATGCTCGTTTTGATGTGATCACCGATAATCTGGCCATTGAGAATATTGTTCTGGAAGGGCCTAAAACCTTTCTGGTCTTCAGCATCAACTGGTCAACCAAACCGGAAAAAGCCTGGCTGACGGCGCAGTATATTCCCAAAGGGATGGACGGTGTTCGTAGTCTGAGTGACGGGCCATTAAATGTTCAACGAATTGGCATTACCCTGACGTTCCCCAAGAACCTGGAATTCAAGGTCACTGAAGTCTTTGTGATTGAATAGCAGCAGGTGAACGATAAGCCGGGTTTTGTCCATCTCCAAGAGATGTGATGGGCATCTATCTACATTGCCAGTTGCCTGGCAACTTAAGCAGCCGACCCGAGAGTCAAACGGACCGGACCAGTCCTTCTCTCTGCTTGGCCTTGCTTCCAGTGGGGTTTGCCGAGCCGACGAGTCACCCCGCCGCTGGTGCGCTCTTACCGCACCTTTTCACCCTTACCCGAACTTGCATTCAGGCGGTGTACTTTCTGTTGCACTTTCCCTGGCTTTGCAGCCGGTGGGAGTTACCCACCACTGTGTCCTGTGAAGCCCGGACTTTCCTCTCGTCATCGTACGATGACCAGCGACCATCTTGTTCACCTGCTGCTTAACTCATTATACCGCCCATTGCCTGCACAGGGAGAAATTAACCAACTGCAAGCGAATGTAACAGTGATAACGAATCCGCAGGGTAAGAATACCAGGAACAACCCCGACTGATCTCTTCCGAAAATCTGCTTGCAACTATCATGAATAACAGCGAAAACAAATGCTGGTTTGACTGAAAACGAGATAAATCATGCCGCGTCCCACCATTTTATGTCTGTCGAGCTATTTCAAAGGCAATGCATTTATTGAACGTGCCAAGGCAGAAGGCTGCCATACCATCTTGCTGACGGTAGAAGACCGATTGAAAGAAAACTGGGCTCGGCACGCTCTGGACGAAGTCTTCGCACTCAAGAGTTTTGAAGAAAGAAAAGGCGTTATACATTCAGTCGCATACCTGATGAGAACACGTCCAATTGATCGCATCGTAGCATTGGATGATTTCGATATTGAACTGGGCGCAGCATTGCGCGAACACTTCAGGCTTCCCGGATTTTACGAATCAACCGCCAGACACTTTCGCGATAAACTGGCGATGCGAACCAGGGCACGCGACTTGGGTATCCCCATTCCCGAGTTCATTGGCGCCTTCAACTACGATGACATCCGGAGATTCCTGGCCAGAGTTCCTGGTCCCTGGCTGCTTAAACCCAGAGCCAGTGCCAATGCCATCGGAATAAGGAAAATGAACGATTCTGATGAGGTTTTCAAGGCGCTGGATACTCTGGGAGATGAGCAATCTCATCACTTGCTTGAAGCAATGATCCCAGGCGAACTTTACCACGTTGATTCCCTCGTTTCACAGAACAAAGTCGTGTTTGCCGAGGTCAATAAATATGCCAAGCCTCTTTTCGAAGTATATCATGGCGGTGGCATTTACATGACCAGGACATTCCCCCGTAGCAAACCTCAAAACGATTTGCTCCGCAAGGTCAACGAAAAAGTTCTGCTTGGATTCGGTTTGGATCAGGGTGTATCTCATACCGAGTTCATGCACTCGACTCGCGACAATCAATTCTACCTGATTGAAACCAGCGCCCGTGTCGGCGGAGCCAATATCGCCGACATGGTGGAAGCCGCAACCGGAGTAAATCTCTGGTCGGAATGGGCCAAGTTGGAGATTGACCGTGACGGCGATTACCGGCCACCAGTCAGCAGACAGTTATATGCCGGTACAGTTATTTCACTGGCTAAACAGGAATGGCCTGATTATTCAATGTTCACCGAATCCGAAATCACCTTTAAGCTCAAAAAGAAAAACCACATAGGTATGATTGTCGTATCGGAAAGTGATGAACGCATCGTTCAACTACTCAATCAATACAGTAGTAAAATCGCCCAGGACTTCCTTGCAGTACTGCCTGCTGCTACTAAAGCCATTGAATGACAAGACATTCTCCGACTACACCAATTGTCTTGCCCATACAGCGTTCTGTCTTGCTGATGAACACGCTGCTGGTAGAAGGCGGCCTGGCAGTGTTGGCCCTTTTTCTATCCTACTGGATTGGCCCAGACCTGTTCGGCGATTTCAACTGGAACCGATATGATATCATGATTGGTTGTCTCGGAGCAGTTCCACCACTGGTATTGATACTGGCTATGGACCGCTTCCCCATCGGCCCCTTCCGCCACATCTCCGATATCTCTGACAAGTTTCTCCGGCCCCTGCTGGCAAACTGCAAATGGCCTGATTATTTTCTGCTCGCATTTTTAGCTGGGTTTTGCGAAGAGTTGCTGTTCCGCGGTTGGATGCAACTCTTCCTCATAAACTGGGTGCCTGTTTGGTGCAGCGTTCTCATTACCGGAATCATTTTTGGATTATGCCACCTGATTACACCAGCCTACTTTATCATCGCCTGTCTGATCAGTATTTACCTGTCGTGTCTGTACATCTGGTCAGGCAACCTCGTAGTTCCGATGCTGACTCATGGTGTCTATGATCTGATTGCCATCTTTGCCGTCATGGCATTCTCACCAAAATCAATGCTGAATATTGAAAGCGAATCTCTGCACATGCCAATGAACAGTACAAGCCCACAACAGAACGACAGGGAATTGCCGGCCAAGGAAGAGGGCAATGAAAGCAATTCATGATAGCCTGGCACAGTTTCATCCAACTGTGGCACAATGGTTTCATGAACAAGTGGGAGTTCCGACACAACCACAAATCCTGGGCTGGCCTTCGATTGCATCGGGGCAGAATACTCTGATTCTGGCTCCAACCGGCTCGGGAAAAACACTCGCTGCTTTTCTCGCCTGCCTGGATCAACTCTGGAAACAGGAAAATCCTCAGCCGGGTGTTCAGCTCCTATACATCTCTCCGCTTAAAGCATTGAATAACGATGTCTTCCGAAACCTTCATGTGCCGCTACAGGGCGTAAAACAGTATGCACAGTTGCGGGGAGACAAACTGGCAGAGATCACGGTTGGGCTGCGCACAGGCGATACCTCCACCAGCGAACGGCAGAAACAACTCCGGAAACCTCCCCATGTGCTCATCACCACTCCTGAATCGCTGCATCTGCTGCTGACTTCACAAGGCCACGCCATTCTGAAATCAGTAAAGTGGTGCATTGTCGATGAAATACACGTACTCTGCCCCAATAAACGAGGTGTATTCCTGTCGATTCTGCTTGAACGGTTGCAGGAAGTGATTGGCAGTAAGGAAATGATTCGCATAGGTCTTTCCGCCACCCAGCGTCCATTGGAGAAAGTAGCAAGTTTTCTGGGTGGCTATCGGATATTAGAAACTGCTGGTTACGAACCCCGACCTGTGAACATTGTTGATGCGGGGCAGCGGAAAAGACTTGATTTGCAGGTCGTCAGTCCGGTAGACACCTTCGGTCCACTGCCCGAGAAAACGATCTGGCCCTCAATCTATCGCTATCTTTACGATCAGATCATTCAACATCGTTCCACCTTGATCTTTGCCAACAATCGCCGGGCAGTTGAGCGAATCACTGGTGCCATCAATGAACTTCATGAAGAACGTACCGTACCTGCCGCAGGCGAATCCATTCCACAACTCGCACGCGCACATCACGGTTCTGTTTCGCTGGAAATGCGAAGGCAGACCGAGCAGCAACTCAAGGAAGGAAAGCTGGCCTGCGTTGTCTCCACTGCTTCACTTGAACTCGGAATCGACATGGGCTCCATTGATCTGGTCTGCCAGGTCGAGTCATCGGGAAATATTGCCCGCTCACTGCAACGTGTCGGCAGGGCAGGGCACCTCGTAGGCAGCCATTCCAAAGGCCGTCTGATTCCCAAATCGCTGCCCGACTTGCTGGAGCAAACGGCGCTGGCCAATGCTATGATACATGGCGAAGTGGAACACCTGCAGGTTCCAGGCGGATGTCTGGACATCGTTGCTCAGCAGGTAATTGCGATGGTTGCCATGAAGTCGTGGTCTGTTCCAGAATTGTATGCCTTCTTCCGCAAGGCTTATCCACTGCATGAACTCACGCCGGAAGCATTTGAAAGCGTTCTGGAAATGATCTCAGGCCGATTTCCTGCTGACACTTTCCAGGAACTGAAAGCCAGAATCACCTGGGATCGCATTCACAATCGATTGCATGCACTGCCTGGCAGCAAACAGTTGGCGCTCGTCAACGGTGGCACGATTCCCGACACCGGGCAATATGCGGTTTACATTACAGGCACCACTAACAGAATCGGGGAACTGGATGAAGAGTTTGTTTTCGAACGCCGTATTAACGATGTCTTCACCTTGGGAACGAGCAATTGGCGAATTGATTCCATCGAAAGTGACCGGGTAACCGTCAGTCGTGCCGAGGGCACCGCCTCGGTGATGCCCTTCTGGCGAGGAGAAAAGATCAGTCGTAGCTACGAACTAGGAGTTGAGATCGGTAACCTGCTCCAACAGATGCAGGTGCGCATGGCCAATGATCTGAAGGAAGCACAGGCATGGTTGCAGGACACGTACCATCTGGAATTGAACGCTGCCAATAATCTCACACGATTTCTGAAGAGGCAGATTGAAGTTGCAGGTGTAATTCCAGGGCACGGAACCATTCTCTGCGAAGCGTTCCGAGACCAGATTGGTGATTGGCATCTTGTCATACTCTCGTCGCTGGGCAGTCGTTTCCATCTCACGCTGCGATTTGCATTGGAAGCCATCTGGCAGAAAGAATTTGGCTATCAGCCTCACTGCCTGCATCATGATGATGGCCTCTTAATTCGACTAAGTGATCATGAAAACCCGCCACTCGATATCCTTCAGAAACTTGATGCGGCCAAAGTGAAAGATCAGGTACTGCAGTCGCTGTCCAACAGTGCTTTGTTTGCCATCCGCTTTCGGCACAATGCTGCCCGCGCATTGATGCTGCCTGTTTCATCACCACAAAAGCGTGCACCACTCTGGCTGCAACGCCTCAAATCCAAAAACCTATTGCAAATAGCACGTGCTTATCCACGATTTCCCATCGTACTGGAAACCTATCGAGAATGCCTGCATGATCATCTGGTGATCGATCAATTCGTTTCAGTGCTTGAGTCCATCCAATCTGGAAAACTGAATGTCGTAACCCGAAGAGCAGAAACGCCTTCCCCCTTTGCATCTCAATTGCTGTTCAGTTTTACTGCTGCGTACCTGTATGAATGGGACCATGTCGAACGCCAGGGTACAAATACTGCATCGCCACTCGATACATCAGTCCTGGATCAGTTGCTGACGCCGGAAAACTACCAACACCTACTCGATCCGCAGGCGATAACACAAGTCAACAAACGATTACAGGGAACGGGGTTGCTCCCACGCACCCAGGAAGAATTCGCGGAATGGCTTCGCAAACTTGGCGATCTGCAGGATGAAGAGATTCCACCGGAGTGCACCCCTTTTCTCTCAGAATTGGAAGCCCAGAGCAGGATAGTACGATTGAAGATCGCAGACCACAAAGATTCGTGCTGGGTACTTGCAGAGTATCTTGAATCCTATCACGCCGTCAATCAATTGATTGCCAGAGACAATGTGGACGAGGCCGTCATTCAACAGGCATTAACTGTCGTACATCGATTTATCAGAAGTCATGCACTGGTAGGAATAGACGATATTCTCTCCCGTTATCCGTTGCCTCGCCAGTTGCTGGAAGATCGGATGCAGTTGTGGTCCAGCGAGGGAAAGCTGATAGCCATCGAAGAACCCGAAGGCTTGCCAGGTCTTCTGTTCTCTGCGCCCCAGAATCTTGAACAGGTTGAACGCTCAAGCATTTCTATCCGGCGAAGGGAAATCCCAACCGTCAGTGGTGAGATTTTTGCACAGTTTCTGCTCAACTGGCAGGGAAGGGCCATCGATCATCAGCAGGCTGGCCCGGACGGACTGAAGGCATGTCTGCACAGGTTGATGGGGCTTACGTTGCCACGAGAACTGTGGGAACGGGTCATTTTTCCCAGCCGGGTTACAGGCTATCAGACTCGCTGGCTTGATGACTTGATCATGTCGGGCGAATGGTGCTGGATTGCCCAGCCACTCCATGATGAAGATGACTCTTCCCGATGCCAGATGATCAGGTTTATCAAGCGTGATGACTTGCAATATTACCGCTCGCCTACCGATGAGTCAGCATTGGTAACTGATGAATCTGCAGTGCATCATGCATTACAATCACGCGGCGCCATGTTCCTGACAGACTTGTCGCAGCACCTTCAGCAACAACCAAGTCAAATCAGGCAGGCACTCTGGGCACTGGCTGAACGTGGCCTGGTTACCAATGATCGCTTCAATGTCCTGCGAAATATTGAACAGGTTCTGAATCCTGATTTGAATCAACATAGACGGGCATCGCTGCGTGCTCTTCGTTCACAACGTGCACCTCTTCAGGAAGGCCGCTGGTCGCTGGTGCCCTGGGGAACTGCAGAAACAGAATCGTGTGCCATTTTTCAGGTTCAACAGTTGCTGGAAAGGTACGGCATCATCAGCAGGGATCTGGCTCTCCTTGATGAAACACTGCTGCCCTGGCGGGTCCTTTACGAAATACTCTCACGGCTGGAACTGACAGGCGAAGTTCGTCGAGGCTACTTTGTTCATGAACTTGCTGGCGCTCAATTTGGATTGCCCTCGGCCATCGAACAATTGATGAAACTGAACCAGATGCAAGGCAAATCAGAAATGACCTTGCTGCATGCATTTGATCCAGCCAATCTATATGGCCCATCTCTCCCCTTGGGATGGCCATTTTCGAAATCAGAGAACGAGTCAGTCAACATTCCATGGAGCAGAAGAAAGAATAATTGGCTCATTCAGCAAGCTGGCAAGATCATTCTGGCCATCGAAAGTCAGGGGCGAAAACTGTGGCCTGCGCCTTCCGCAACGGCAAAAGAGTTGATGGAAGCTATTCAACTGCTGCCCGAAATAGTACGTTCCGTACATGGCGTTGATCTGCGTGCCAAACTGATGGTCGATGAATGGAACGGCACACCGGTTCAGCAATCCCCTGCGCGAGAATTACTCGAATCAGCAGGTTTTGTAAACGATTATCCCGCTATGTCCTGGTATGCAGCCTGGGCTTAGCAGGAGCATACTGGCAGCATGGCCAGTATGAAGTAACATAGAGTTGCAGAGTTGGAAATCTGGAGTTTCGATGAAAACGATCTTAATCAGTACCGTTATGACATTCTTGTCCTGCTGTACTATTTCCGGACAGGAAGCGTCGCCAAAATCCTCCGACCCCAAAATTGAAAAGTCAATTATCTTCGGCAAAGGTGGAGACACCAACCTTGAATTGAATCTTGCCATTCCACAAGGCAAAGGACCGTTTCCCGCTGTCATCCTCGTTCATGGAGGTGGCTGGAAAGGTGGCAGCTACAAAGACGTGCTGATGAACATGATCATGATTCGTCTGGCCAGGGCTGGTTATGTCGGAGCTTGTATCCAATATCGGCTGACACCCAGCGGCGCGCGTTTCCCATCGCAGATTGAAGACTGTAAATGCGCTGTTCGCTGGCTGCGAGGCAACGCGGAAAAATACAAGGTGGACTCCAGCCGCATCGGTGCACTCGGTGGCTCGGCAGGTGGCCATTTGGTACTCTTGTTGGGTGTCACCACCAGTGAAGATGGACTAGAAGGCAAAGGCGATTTACAGCCGGAGTTTGCAAAACAATCGAGTGCCGTCCAGGCAGTGGTCAATATTTTCGGACCAACTGATCTGGTGAATGGCGACTGGGAACCTGAAGTGGAACCTCTTATCAATGAATTGCTCGGCGGAACTGTGAAAGATAACAAGGCATTGGCTACGCGGGCATCGCCACTGACTTACTTGAAGAAGGATCGAGCCATTCCTCCCATTCTCACTTTTCATGGAACAAAAGATAACATTGTTCCTTACATTCATGCCACCAAGCTCCAAAAAGCACTCGATGCATTGAATGTGCCATCCAAGCTTGTGACGATGGAAGGCGATGGGCATGGCTGGGTGGGTGAAAAACTGGAACTAACACTTAAACAATCCATCCAGTTTCTTGATGAGCATCTGAAAGCCAGAAAGTGATTATCTTTTCAGGCCGCCATCGCTATTGTGGTCAAACAGCAAGCCGTTGGTTTGTTTTGTTGTGCTGGAGCATTGTTCCGATTTATTTTCACGGTTGTCACATTGGCGGCCACGATGAAGATTTACTCCGCGTCGCTGTAAATGAGATCAAAATAGCGGCTCCATGCAATCTATACATGGTTTTTCCATAATCCATTCGTAGTCATTGAAAGGTTCATGTAAGATAAGACTGTCAACGTTCCATTTTACTTGAGAACCATTTCATGCTGTCATTCATCTTGGCTTGTCTGACTATTTGCGCTACTCCAGGAGACGACTGGGTTGGATTCCATGGCGTCACCCACGCGGGATCGCGCGATGATGTCAAACTACCCGACCAATGGTCTACCACGCAGAATGTCGCCTGGAAAATTGATATCCCCGGACTGGCCTGGTCATCTCCGGTAACCTGGAAAGGTAAAATCTTCCTTACGACTGTAGTACGCGATGGCGAGCAGGAAAAGCCTGCAGATGCCAAGAAGGGACTTTACTTCGGCGGGGAAAAGTCGAAAGCGCCTGATGCCAATTACACCTGGAAGGTCTATTGCATCGACGAAGAGACGGGAAAGATCATCTGGGAAAAGATCAGCCATCAGGGCAAGGCAGATCGTGGCAAACACATCAAGAATACTTACGCTTCAGAAACACCCGTAGTCGATAAAGATCGACTTTATGTCTGCTTTGGCAATATCGGCATCTTTACCTACGATCATGCGGGCAACCTGCTCTGGAAGCACGCCATTCCCAGTATGCCCACTGCCATGAGTTGGGGACCTGCAGCTTCACCTGCTGTACACGATGAACGTCTTTACTTCGTTTACGACAACGACAAGGAATCTTACATTCTCTGTCTTGATGCACGTACCGGCAGCCAGCATTGGAAACATACCCGCGAAGAGAAAAGCAACTGGGCAACTCCTTATGTCTGGGTCAATGACCAACGAACCGAAATCATTACTGCGGGTTCCAAGAAAATTCGATCTTACGACACAGAAGGCAATATCCTCTGGGAACTTGGTGGCATGTCGTCTATTACCGTTCCCACACCTAGCGCTCATGATGGATTGCTCTACGTCAGTTCCGGCTACGTTATGGATCAGAAGAAGCCGGTGTTCGCCATCAAACCTGGAGCCAAGGGCGATCTGACCACCAAGCCGGAAGATGCACTGAATCCATCTATCGTCTGGGTACAACGCAAAGCCGGCCCCTACATGCCTACTCCACTAATCTACCGTGGTTTGATGTACATACTTTACGATATGGGTGCGTTCGCCTGTTACGATGCCAGAACTGGTGCGTTAGTCTACGATAAGCAACGTTTTAAGGGAAAAACCAGTGGCTTCACGTCCAGTCCCTGGGCCTACAACGGCAGAGTATTCTGCCTGAGTGAAGATGGCGATTGCTTCGTGATTGAAGCTGGCAAAGAGTTCAAGCAACTCCACAAGAACAGCTTGGATGAATTATGCATGGCTACCCCGGCCATTACCAACCGTAGCCTGATCATCCGCACCGCCAGTAAACTGTATTGCATCAGGTAACGAAGGCATCCTTTTATGCTGTGGCAAATCCTGGCAACATGTGCACTGTGCATGGCTTGCCGCATGGTGCATGCGCAAGCAACTGGCAGCCTGCAGGGATTTTCGTTGCCGAAAGGTTACGTGATCCAACAGGTTGCAGGTGCTGACCTCGCCAACGATATCTATTGTTTGACATTCAGCCCCACAGGCGAATTAGTAGTCAGTGGACGTGGATATATCAGGAAATTGTTTGATAAGAGCAACGACGGCATATTCGATCAATACGAAACCGTAACAGACTATCCCCGCGATGGCGCTATGGGCTTATTGATCAAGAATGATCACCTCTACTACGTTGGCGACAATGGAATCCATCGAATACGCTGGCCTGTAAAGTCGAAAGAACAGCCTACGGAACAACTTGCAAGACTCAAAACGGGTGGTGAACATGACGCTCATGCCATAACCTGCGGATCGGATGGATATTTTTATGTTTTATGTGGAAATACCACTACCTTGCAGCGAATTCCAAAACTATCCCCAGAATCACCGATCAAGAAACCTGTGGGCGGCTTTGTCTTAAGAATTTCGACCGATTTCACATCTTGTGAAATCATCTGCGATGGACTGCGCAATGCTTACAGCTTCGATTGGAACCAGCAGGGCGAGTTGTTCACTTTCGATTCTGATAATGAACGATGCATGGGCTTGCCCTGGTATGAAGGTTGCCGTTTCTATCGCATTCAGCGAGGTGGGCATTACGGCTGGAGAAATCCACAACCATGGCAGTTCTACCGTTTGCCTCCCTATCATCCCCGTGTTATTGCACCGCTGCTCGACCTGGGACGCGGTTCGCCAACAGGGGTTGTCTGCTATCGGCACACCCATTTCCCAGAGGAAATCCAAAACAGTTTCTTTCTGCTCGATTGGAGCTTTGGCCAGATTCACCTAGTTCGATTGCAACAGCAACACATTCAGTCAACCGTTTTCCTGAAAGTCACATCCGACCTTGGATTTGCACCAACCAGCGCTGCGGTTCACCCCATTACTGGCGAGTTATATGTCAGCTGTGGTGGTCGTGGCACTCAAGGAGCCATCTACCGTATACGCTATACACCTGTTTCTTCGCATGAAAGTGCAGTTGTATTCAAGAACAGTAATTCGAGTCCTTTGCCAGACTCGATAAAGGTTGTTGATTCATCAAAAGAATGGCTCAGCCATTTTAAAAATGGGCAAGCCGACGAAAAAACAAAATATCTGTGCCTATTGCTGGATGTTACCAGAACCAGTCATCAGTTAAAGTCGAATGCAACATTCAAAGAAGCTTACCAAATTGATCCTTCGAATCACTTTTTGAACGAACCAGAGCGAAGCAAGCTGCTGACTCTCGTTCGCCAGTTTTATCCTTCACAGGATCGCTTTCTCAATCGCGAACTAAGCCGAGCTTTGGCTATTCTAGGCGATCATGATTCTGCATCTGTTACAAAATTAACTTCACAAATCACTGCTACCAGTTCTCCTGTCGATGATGTTCATCATCTTTTCGTACTGGCTTGTTGTAGTACCAAAGCAGATCATGCAGTGAGAACTGCAATCGCCCAAGCCATCGTTCAACTTGAGCAGAAATACCTTAATGCCAAACTGCCACGTGAACGTAACTGGTCGATACGTTTGAAGGAAGCTGTGCAGTGCCTGCTCGATTCAGATCCGCAGCTTGGTCATCAACTGGCTGAATATCCTGAATTCAATCGTGTGGATCAATTGATTTACCTCAATGACCCAAGAATATGGTGCGAATCAGTTGCCACGCGGTTCACGAAACTTGCCGCGTCGCAACCTGATTTGCTGTGGAACTCAGAACTGGTACAACTGCTGATATCCTATCCATCCATGCAGACTGTTACGTTGCTTCGAAAGCAATGGAATGCCAGTTCCAACCTGGATATCTTCATTCCAGCATTAGTTAAATATGCAGAGTCTGAAGACCATGTAACCTTGATGAAGGCTATGCAATCAACCTCCGCAGAGAACGTCCAGCAAATCGTGATCAGGTTTAATTCACTGAAAAGTTTGACGCAACCACAAATTGATTCAGAACTTCCATTGTTGCTGGATCGTTTCAAATACTGGCAAAGCTTATCCCCGGCGTTGGCATTGCAAATTCAACTTCGCCTGAAAACGATTGCAAAACTGACATTGCCAGAACCAGACAAACTCCAGACACATGGTGTACTGGAAACACAACTCAAGAAGAATTTCCCGACAGTTTCATTCGACTCTGGATTGGTGCAAGACATTTCTTCCTGGATAAAATCAAGGGGCGAAATACCCTGGTTGGATGGATCGCTTCAGCGAGGCGAAAAACTCTTCCATCAACATTGCCACTCATGTCATGCTGGCACAACTGCCGTTGGGCCAGATTTGCAAGGAGTTGGCAAACGCTTTTCCCGCGACGATCTTCTGCATGCCATCATCAATCCCAATAAGGATGTTTCCCCCAGATACGAGGCCACTTTATTCACCACGCACGACGGCAAGGTTTACACCGGTATCATAATCTACGAAGCCATCGATGGGATAATTCTGCAAACATCAGACAATCGAACCGTACGCATACGAGGCGATGAACTGGCTGATCGACGTACTACCAGCCAGTCACTGATGCCAGCCGGGCTGCTTGATCGGTTGAACAACCAGGAAGTTGCTGACCTCTTTCGCTGGTTGCAGAAATAGCTGCTAAAACGTCTTGCTTTAGTGCCCCCTCACCCCCAACCCCTCTCACGCCAGGGGGAGAGGGGAGAAAATGGGTTAGCGGCGGCCGATGCCGTAATAGGTAAATCCTTGCTGTTTGAGTGCAGCAGGATCGTAGATATTCCTGCCATCAAAAATGACAGGTGTTTTCAGAAGTTCTTTGATCAGCAGAAAATCTGGCGTTCTAAACTCTTGCCATTCAGTCACCAGGACCAGTGCATCTGCACCTTCCAGAGCATCATATCGTCGTTCACAATAGGTGAGTTTGTCACCATACTCTTCACGAACATTGCTGATAGCTTCCGGATCATGTACCCGAAGTTTCACGCCTGCTGCCAGCATTTCGTCGATCAGTGTCAATGAGGGTGATTCCCGTATGTCATCGGTACGCGGCTTGAATGCCAGCCCCCAGACCGCCAGGGTTTTTCCTGCCAGTTTATCCTTAAAGTGATTCTTAATCTTGGTAGGCAGCACTCGTTTCTGCTGATCATTAACCAGATCAACTGCTTCGATCAGTTTCGAAGGAACGTTCTTTTCCCTCGCCATGGCAATCAGAGCATTGACATCTTTCGGGAAACAGCTTCCACCATAACCGGGCCCTGGATGTAAGAACTGAAAGCCGATTCTGACATCATGCCCGATGCCACGTCGCACATCGTTGATGTCTGCCCCCATTTTGTCACACAAGCCGGCCATTTCATTGATGAAGCTGATCTTGGTAGCCAGCATGGCATTGGCGACATACTTGGTCATTTCCGCACTCTCTGGTGGCATGACCAGAAATGGCCTTTCTGTTCGCAAAAATGGTGCATAGAGTTCATGCAATAGTTTTTGCGCCTTTTCACTGCGAACACCCACTACCACTCTGTCAGGCTTCATGAAGTCATCAATAGCCGCGCCTTCTTTAAGAAACTCCGGATTGCTGGCCACTTCGAATGGCGCCTTCGTGCGAGCTGCAATTCGTTCGGTCAGTTTTCGATTGGTACCCACTGGAACTGTACTCTTGATGACCAGCAGCTTGAATGATTGCAACTTATCCGCAATGGCATCGCCCACAGCCCACATGGCACTTAAATCAGCTGAGCCATCATCACCTTGCGGTGTGCCTACGCACAGATAAACGACTTCGACATCCTGAATAGCTTGCTGCAGATCGGTAGTGAAAGTGAGTCGTCCTTCCTTGCGGTTACGCTGAACCATTTCCAGCAAACCTGGTTCATAAATGGGCAACTTGCCGGATTCCAGGATTTCAATCTTCTTGGGATTATTATCTATTCCAATTACCTGGTTACCGCTTTCTGCAAAGCAGGTTCCTGACACCAAGCCTACATAACCAGTTCCAACAACAGCCAAACGCATTGTTTCATCACCTGAATCGTAAAAAATGTCTATGGAGAGAATATACTACTGTTCTCCCGTTTGGCATTTATAAGCTAAAGTTAAATGAAGTTGTATTGCTGAGAATTCCTATGCTCTTCGCCGCCGTCAATTGGTCACAAGCCTTTGTTTATGGTCTGATTTTCGGTGGAATCGGGCTCGTGCTTTCCTGTGTTGTCTATTTTATCAGGGCGATGAATGCCCCTCGTGAGGAAAGCAAGCAGTATGAGAACAGCCAATCACTCTATGTAGGAATTATGGCTCTCGGAATATGCTTTGTCGTTGGGGGACTTTACTTCCGAAGTACCCTCACTTCTACTTCTTCTAACTCTTCAGACTTGTCTTCGTACACCGAATTTGTTTCCACTGAGGGCAGATTCAAAGCCAGCTTCCCAGGAAAGCCTAGAGAAAAATCACAGAGTGTTCTGGGGATGAAAATCAAGATGTTCACTGTTGAGGAATCTGATGGCACCATGGGCGTAGCGTATCTGGATGTACCGGAGAAAAACCTCAAAACTTCCAAACAGATCGAGGAATCACTCACCAATGCACGTAATGGCATGTTGAAAAATGTAAATGCCAAGCTTATCAAGGAAGATCGAATCACGCTTTCCGGTAAATATCCCGGAAGAGAAATTCGAGCCGAGGTTTCATCCAAGAACATCGAAATGTACTCCAGCATTTATCTGGTAAATGGCCGGGCCTACCAGGTATTGATCATGGGCAAAACAAATTGGCTGGAGTCAGACAAGGCAAGAAAGTTTCTGAATTCTTTCGCGTTGCGATAATACCTCCGTTGAGGTTTCCACTGCGCTACCAATTCCTAGACTGTTGCCAGAGAACTGTCTATTGGCAACAAAGGCATGCAGTCCATCCAACAGCTTCGTGACCATCAGTCGAATCGATTTACACAATTGCTTCAACATGGCTTGTCGCCATTCCTTTCGAACTGGTGGAAAGCTCATGGAGTCACTGTCGATTGTTCTATTGCTTTCGAAAAACTTATTGATTTACCCTGCATATCTAAAAGTGAATTGATGACAGATCAACTTGCCCATCCGCCTTATGGCACTAATCTCACCCAGCCTTTTACCAACTACGTACGTCTGCACCAGACTTCAGGTACCACCTCCGGGCAACCATTGCGCTGGCTTGATACAGCCCAATCGTGGGAATGGATCCTTCATTGCTGGCAAACTATCTACGATGTGATTGGCATCACTCGTGCTGACAGATTCTTCTTTCCCTTTTCTTTTGGTCCATTTCTGGGATTCTGGGCAGCGTTTGAAGGAGCTGCACGCCGAGGCTGCCTGGTGTTGCCGGGAGGTGGCGCCAGTACGCTGGCCCGCCTGCGTTTCTTACAATACAATCAGGCAACCATTATCTGCAGCACTCCTACATATGCCCTTCGCATGCTGGAAATTGCACAAGAAGAAAAAATCTCACTGGCTGATTCATCCGTCCGCATGCTGATCCTGGCTGGCGAGCCTGGTGCAAACATCCCAGCGACTCGTCAGCTCATCGAAACAGGCTGGGGTGCCAGAGTGATTGATCACTGGGGAATGACTGAGGTAGGCCCGCTTGGAATCGAATGCCTGGAGAACCCCGGTGGCTTTCATCTTCTCGAAACTGAATGCATTGCTGAAGTGCTCGATGCTGAAACCAATCAGGAAGTACCACCGGGTGAAGAAGGCGAATTAGTCATCACTACACTAGGCAGGCTCGACAGCCCATTGGTACGTTACCGAACAGGTGATCGTGTAAAAGTTGATCCCAAGCCATGCCCATGTGGAAAGCCATGGAAAAGGCTGCAGGGAGGGATATTAGGCAGAACCGACGACATGGTGCTCGTAAAAGGCAACAACTTTTATCCTTCCATGATTGAGGCAGTAATTCGTCAGTTTATCTGCATTGAAGAATTTCAGGTAGTACTGAACAACAGGCATCCCGGTGAATTGAAACTTCGATTGGAACTAAAGCCTGATGCCCAAGCAGATGAAATAATTGAATCAGTTGCACAGCGGTTCCGTGATCTATACCAGTTCCGACCAGCAATCGAAGTAGTCAGCCCTGGCACCCTTCCACGTTCAGAAATGAAATCCAAAAGAGTGATTCGCATATAAGCACGATTTCTTCTGCATCTCATCAGTAACAGCGAGCGAAATTGTATAATGAACTGACCGCTGATGTATTCGAGCAAGACGACAACCTTCCGCTCCGGAGCGCCACGACAACTATGACTCCCCGCCTACCTGAGATAGTAACCACACCGCATGCCGCACGTGAACAGTTGGATGCCCAGGTTCGAAATGTTGTCAAACATCATTTTTCAGAGGAAACTGGAACACCTTTCTGGCTGGAAAAGGCTAAGTCCTATTCTTTTAATCCTCTCAAGGATGTGCAGGGTTGGGACGATATGCATCTGTTCGGCAATTTTGAAGATGAATGGCTGCGAGGCGGCCCACTGCAACGTTGGATTCCTCGTGCCTTGCAGGGCAAACCGATCTACGTTTTTGAAACAGGTGGTACAACGGGAATTCCCAAAAGCCGAATCGGCAGTGATGACTTCCGCATTGATTATGAAATGATGTCGCGGACATTGCCCGATCAGTATTTTCCACGCAACAGCAACTGGCTGATGCTGGGCCCTAGCGGTCCGCGACGGCTCAGGCTTGCCATTGAACATTTGTGCCAGCATCGTGGAGGCATTTGTTTTTGCGTTGATCTCGATCCTCGCTGGGTCATCAAGCTGATCAAGAAAGGAAAAATGGACGAGATGCATGCTTACAAGGAGCATGTGATTGATCAGGCATTAACGATTCTCTCAGCAGGCCATGATATCAAGTGCATGTTTACCACACCGAAACTGCTCGAAGCACTGGCAGCAGCGTTGGAGAATAAAGAAAAAACCATCGCTGAGACCGGCATCACCGGCATCTTCTCCGGCGGCACGGAATTCACTCCCGAGTTCACACGCTTCGCCGTCGAGGAACTGCTCGACTTTGGCAAAGTCTATATGACTCCTACCTATGGCAACACCCTGATGGGTCTTGCCTGCTCCAAGCCTGTCGGGCCTGAAGATGGATACAAAATCAGTTATTATGCACCGCAACCCCGTGCAGTGATCGAAGTGGTTGATTTTGAATCGGAATCGAAAATCGTGAACTACGGCCAGGAAGGGCGAGTCCGTTTGAGCACGCTGACCTACGAGTTCTTCGTGCCACATTTCCTGGAACGTGATGAAGGTGTTCGCGAAGAACCACATGCCAAATATCCCTGGGATGGTGTCAGTGGCGTTAAGCCATTCAGAGGATTTGCATCAACAACGACGGTGGGTGTTTACTAAACCTTTACGACTATTCGCAGACAGTGGGAATGCCCATGCTACATGTACCTGCGCTCCGCTGGGGCGAACCATATAAAAGCCTGGATACTGATAAGCTGGTACGCTATGACACCGGCGAACCAGTCGCTGAGATCAGCAAAGTAACTGGCGGAATGGTTGAACGTGACATGAGGCACTCGCAACGTGCCAGGCAGGTACTGCGCGAAATCCCCAGCCCCCAGTTGTTTGAAATCACCAAGAAAGCTGCCGATCTGTTTTTATCGGGAACGGTTGACATCAACGGACAGCCGCAATCACCTGAAGATTTTGTCCGACTGCAGTCAGCCACCACCGGTTTGCCTTACAGCATGTGTCGGGCCAACATGAAAAAGAATCACTTTGTCATGCAGAACATGGCAACGATTCTGGATGCACTGACTCGCGGACTAGATACCGAAATCTACAGGAAAGGATACGGAATAGAGGGCAGGGGAGTGCCACTTTCCTACCAGGCCATGTCGCCTGTCTTGGGAATGATTCTTCCCAATAACTCACCGGGCGTACATGCATTGTGGCTTCCCGTTATCCCACTGCAAGTAGGCTTGATTATCAAGCCAGGATCAGCTGAACCATGGACGCCGTATCGCATCGCAAACGCTTACTTCATGGCAGGATTGCCCAAGCAGGCCATCAGTATTTACCCAGGCGGGCATGATGTAGGCGGCTCGGTGATGAATGTCTGCCGAAGGAGCTTGATCTTTGGCGGGCAGGCAACGGTAGACCAGTACAAGACTAACCCCGGCGTGCAGGTCCACGGCCCCGGCTGGAGCAAGATTCTCCTTGGTGCAGATATCGCAGAGCATTGGAATGATTACCTGCAAGTAATGATTGACAGTATCTCCTTGAACAGTGGACGTAGCTGCATCAACACTTCTGCAATCTACACACCCAAACATGGCAAAAAGATTGCAGAAGCCATTGCGGAACAGATTGGCCCCTGGAAGCCTCTTGCACCAGAGGATGAGAATGCAAAACTCGCAGCTTTCACTATGCCCAAGCTGGCTGAAGCTGTGAATGCCGAAATTGAGAATGATCTGAAAGTACCCGGCGCCATCGACTTAACTGCGAAATTTGGCCCGCGACTGGTCATGAATGAACGTCATGCCTATCTGAGGCCGACTA
Organism: Planctomycetia bacterium; assembly: GCA_016795155.1. Taxonomy (NCBI): domain Bacteria; kingdom Pseudomonadati; phylum Planctomycetota; class Planctomycetia; species Planctomycetia bacterium. Next base: position 21,988 of record JAEUIE010000019.1, read on the forward strand.
TTATTTACTGTGAAAGCCACGATCATCCGCTTGCGAAGAAAGAATACTTGTTCCCGTTTGCAGCTATCGTGGAATGTCCACAGGAGAAAATGATCGAGAGCATCGGGCCAACTCTCGTTTGTACTGCTTTGACACGCGACGCAGAATTTCAACGCAAGTTACTGGATGCAGTTCATATTGATCGATTGAATTTCGGCCCAATACCCACGACGCAATTGAACTGGTTACAGCCTCATGAGGGTAATATTGTCGAATTCCTGTTTCGAAGCCGGGCACTGCAATATACGGATTCAGCGTTAACTGTATAATTGGCAGTTCAGGACACTGGTGGAGCATCGGCCGTACGTTATGACACCGAGTTTTCAATTCGATTTTCAGCCTTTAACGCGTGTATTGTGTGGTCCCGGTGTCCTGGCCCGCGTGGGAGATTGCGTCCGTGATCTGGGCGGAAAGCGCATTATGCTGGTCACCGATCCGGGCCTGGAAGAAGCTGGGCATGCTCAGCGAGCCGAGCAGTATCTGCGTCAGGCTGGTCTGCCTGTCATTGTTTTTGATGCCGTAGAAGAAAACCCCACTACCAAGCATGTCAATCAGGGCTTGGCAGTAGCCCAGCGTGAGAAAATAGATTTCATTGTCGCATTGGGTGGCGGCTCAGCCATGGATTGTGCCAAGGGAATTAATTTCCTTTACACCAATGGTGGAGAAATGAAAGATTACTGGGGCGTAGGCAAAGCCACCAAGCCTATGGTTCCTTCCATTGGTATACCTACCACGGCAGGCACCGGCAGCGAAGCACAGTCCTTCGCACTGGTATCCGATCCAGTCACGCATTTCAAAATGGCGTGTGGCGACAAGAAGGCTGCATTCAAGGTAGCTTTGCTTGATCCTGAGCTTACATTGTCACAGCCAACGCGTGTCGCAGCACTCACGGCAATGGACGCTGTTACCCATTCCATTGAATCACATGTCTCCACCAAAAGCACACCTTTATCAAAACTTTTTTCGCGTGAAGCATGGAGATTGCTCCATGGCAATGTCATTACAGCTTTGCAGAATCCAAACGACTTACCTGCACGAGCTGCAGTGCAATGGGGTGCCCATCTGGCCGGGCTTGCCATTGAAAATGCCATGTTGGGAGCTGCCCATGCACTGGCGAATCCACTAACTGCACATTATGGCATGGTACATGGCCAGGCAGTAGGACAATTGTTGCCTCACGTCATTCGGTTTAACAGCTCTGCTGTCCAAGCTGAATATGCAGAACTGCTCAAAGTAGCTTCCGTTGACTCGAGCGATTCAGACTCTGCCACTGCTCTGGCAAACGAAGTCAAGAAGATTGCCCAAGTTGCCGATTTACCTGGCAATCTGCGTTCGCAGGGTGTCAGCGAAGGTATGCTGTCTGTACTGGCTGATGAAGCATCCCAGCAGTGGACCTCAAAGTTTAACCCGCGTAAGGTGGGATACAACGAATTGTTGGAACTGTATCGCAAAGCACTGTAGTTAGCCTTTGAGGGCATGTGCGAGCATTTCCCAACTGATAATAATTATCAGTCCAATAAGGAGTGGAGGGGCAACCCTCTTACAGAGGTCGGCCGGTTTAGACTCTGTCAAGTTGGAACACATGATATTGACTGCTGCAACGAGCGACATGGTGCGGCCAGCCGCAGATCCCAGGCAGCAGAGAACTCCTGCCTGCGTAGGATCAACCTGCTGTTCTATGGCTACATCAGCAAGCATCGGATACAGACCCTGGGTTGCTCCAATCCCTGAACCACTCAAAAACGCCAATCCACAGGGTAGCAATGCTGCCAGGGGTAATAAGAGCACTGGCACCGCATCTGCTGCATGTCCAATCAGATCAGTAATGCCCGACAGTTTAATACCTTCACTGAAGCACTTCGCAATAACAATCAGCGAAATGATGTTGGTATACCCATATCCTGCTCCTTCAAAATAATGCCTGGCGACTCCTGTTGCCTTGCCCGGAACTGCCAGACAGGCCGCCAGGCAACCTATCAGCATGGAAAGCCCAATTAAACGTGGACCATAATGACTAGGCGCTTCTGTTGCATGGACCAGCCATGATGTCGGGAAGGTAAACAGATTAAAGGGCGGACCGAACAGAAACAGCAAGACGATTGGCACAATAGGAACGATAGCGCAAATCCAGGATATCGGTTGTTGATGGTCTAACGTAGGAACCGTATTCAGTTGTGTTTCCTTCCTGTTCATCCACCAGAACACACCAATGGCAATTGCCAGATGAAAGAAAATGACTTGTGCAATTTTCGGCACCATATCAGACGAGTCTATTCCTAATCTTGTGGCGATGGTACCAAGTTCCGGCGCTCCCGGATTCAATAATTCCCCACCCAGGGATGCTCCGAGCAATAATGCAGAGCCGATCACCACACCACGCATGCCCAAAGATCGCAGCAATGGAATTAACACCGTGCCCACTGCCAGTGAAGTGCTCGTCTGGCTAATGATCGTGATATTCACTACGAAGCCAATCAGGATGGTTCCTGGAATCATCAACCATTTCACCTGCATCAGTGGAATCGTGAGTGCACGCACGAGATGCTGATCACATCTAAATGCTTTCAACACATAAGCAAAACCCATGGCAGAACAAATAGGGATGATCGAGGAGGCATCGGCCAATCCCTGAAATAAAGTAATGACAATGATCTCGGATTTGCTGGCCAATGCAGCCAGCGCGAATGCCGCAACCAAGAGCACGAGTCGAACTTCATTACCTCGAAATAATGCAACTAATACCATCGCAAGAATCAGTAATCCAATTCCTGCTGACCAGGTCATGATGCCGCCTTTGACAGGTAATGGTGATACAGCATCTGCAATTGATGAAAGAAATCGTGATCTTCCACACACATCGGCCCTTTGAAAAAGGGAGCTAGGCTAGTCAGTACTCCCGTTTCTCCCCGTTGCTGGGAATACAGCGTCAGTCGTGCTAAATCGAGAACCAGCGGCGCAGCCAGTATGGAATCGCATCCCTGCCAGATGAACTGCATTATCATTTTCACTCCAAGGAATCCCTGAAAGTGAATATGATTCCACGCTGTTTTCCAGTCATCCAGGCTTTCGATGTACTCGATGGACACATGCGTTTGTGGCTTGTATCCGACAACTGAGCTGATGATTTTATCCTTCGTTTTTACCTTGGATTCCTTGTTGCGGGGATCGTTAAGAACCTGTCCATCTCGATTTCCAAAGATGTTGTGCCCAACCCAGGATAATATTTTCAGATTCCTGGCCAGGAACATCGGTGCCATCGCTGATTTCAGCAGCGTTTCACCTGTCTTGCCATCCTGACCAGCCACCAGGCCACGATGATTAACCATCAGTTCCTGGATTGCAGGAAATCCTGCTCCCAGTGATGGCGTGAAATTGATGTAGGGCATGCCTTGCTCGATGGCAGCCCATGCATACAGGCTGCTGGCTGGCAGCAATGATGTGTCCCCCTCTTGCAACGCACTCTGCAACTGTTCCAGACTGTCATGCTTGACGGTCAGTGCAAAAGGAGGCTCGGTGGATGAAACATTAACAACCACTACCTGGCTGAGGCTGTGTTTCGACTTGAACGTTGCAATGTCCTGTCCGATTCGCCTGATGGCATCCAGAATCTTTTCATTTCCGGGGACCTGATCCCAATCTGCCAACTTCTGAATAGTGTCGCCGGAGTTGATCAACGTACCAGGGCGAATATGCTCTGCCATCTCCAATAGTTTGGGGGTACATGCTTCAACCAGCTCGTGACTGAATATTCCAGATCGATTCTGAAACTCATTTACTGTATCAAGGAAACGTCCCTGTCTGATTTCGTGTCCGCCAAGAACCACATTGTCGAGTTTCGCCAAGGGCAATTGATTGAGTGGCGATTGTTCCGTCGTAAGGCCGGTGGTCTCAATCAATTTCAACTGCAAAGATGCGAGTCCTAAGGCAACACACGTGCCCACTCCTCCACATGCGCCAATAAGCCAAATGCCGACACGGGGTGATTTTTCAGACATGCTTGTATGTAGACCATCAAAAAGGTGCGGAACAGACTCTGGTGGGACGAGGTGTATTCTATAACCCAAGCCTCAAGGAAAAAGTCGGCACATGTAGCAATCTACTTGATGACGTTCAATTCCCGGCCAACAGAACAGAATGCTGCCAGCGCCTGTTCCAGATGTTCCTGCTGATGTGCTGCTGAAAGCTGCATGCGGATGCGAGCCTGGCCAACTGGCACAACCGGATAGCTGAAGCCGATGACATAAATGCCTTTTTGTAGCAGTTTATCAGCCATCACGCTGGCCAGTTTGGCATCACCCAGCATCACCGGGATGATAGGATGATTTCCTGGCTTCAATGTAAATCCTGCCCGGGTAAGACCGTCACGCATAAATCGGGCATTGCCTTGCAGTTTGGCTCGTAGTGATGCACCTGAATCAATCATTTCCAGTGCTTTCATCGATGCAATGGCAACACTGGGTGGCATGGCATTGCTGAACAGATACGGTCGCGACCTCTGCCGTAACGTCTCAACCCAGGGTTTGAATGAAGTAGTAAATCCGCCCACTCCACCACTGAGCGTTTTCCCCAGCGTACTGGTAATGACATCAATGCGATCCATCACTCCAAACACTTCAGGAGTGCCTCGCCCCGTTTCACCCAGAAACCCCGTAGCGTGACACTCATCGACCATGACGACTGCGTGATATTTATCCGCCAGTTCGCAAATCTGATCCAGTTTGGCCAGATCGCCATCCATCGAGAATACGCCATCGGTAGCAATCATTCTGAACCGCTGCTTTTGAGTGGCTTTCAGCAACTCTTCCAGTTCAGCCATGTTGCTATGCTTGTAGCGGTGCCTCTGCGCTTTGCACAATCGGATTCCATCAATGATGCTGGCATGGTTCAGTTCATCACTGATGATGGCATCCTGATCGGTAAGAATCGTTTCAAACAGGCCGCCATTGGCATCGAAGCAGGAATTGTAAGTAATGGAGTCTTCTTTATTGAAGAACTTCGCTATCTGCTGCTCCAATTGCTTGTGGGGCACTGCCGTACCGCAAATAAATCGCACCGATGCCATGCCGAAGCCGTATTGATCCAGCCCCTGGTGTGCCGCCTGGAGAATATCAGGATGACTCGCCAGCCCCATATAGTTATTGGCGCACAGGTTGATGACTTTTTTTCCACCAACAACGATCTCGGCCCCCTGCGCACCTTCGATCACACGTTCTGATTTGAATGTGCCAGCAGCTTTGATTTCCTCTAACTGTTTATTGAGATGCTCACTGAAGCGATGATCGCTCATGATAAACCTTTACTGATGATGCTTGACAATGTTAGGCAGCAGATATTCACTAAAGGCACGCTCGAAATCATACTGAGGCTGAAAGCCCCAGTCATTTCGGGCGGCACTGTCATTGACATCAGCAGGCCAGGAATCCACGATGAGCTGCCTGCGCTGATCGGGCTGATACTGAATGTCTGCTTCCGGAAACGCTTTCAATACCCGCACGCGGAATTCCTCTGCAGAGGGATTGAACCCAGCGAGGTTATAGACTGGTTTCGACAGTTTCCTGTTATCTGCCTCGGCTAGTTTCAAGATGGCAGAAACCCCATCAGGCATGGCCATGAATGGTATGCGGGTATCGGGCCGGACAAAACACTTATAGGTCTGCTTCTTGGCTGCCGCATGAATCATTTCCGGTGCAAAATCACTCGTTCCACCTGTTGGCAAAGTAAAAGCACTGATTAATCCCGGAAATCGTATTCCCCGAAAATCAACGAGCCCTTTCGATTCCTGTATATCCAGTTGGCGGTAATGTTTCTGATAATAATTGCCCAGCTTCTCGCAATACAGTTTGTTGATGCCGTACATCGTTCGCGGCTCACACCAGTCTGACTCGAGTACTTTACCTGACTTCGCTTTAGTACTAACATCGGGCATACCGTAGACTGCTATGCTGCTTGGATAAATAAAACGTATTGGCTTTCCTTGCTGGCGAGCTTCGCTCACCGCCAGTTCCAGCAGGTTCAAAGTGCCATCGACATTGACCATGTGGGCCAGCTTCGGCATACGTTCTGATTTGGTGGAAAGCAATGCGGCCAGGTGAATGATGATATCGAAATCGTAATTCGCGCCGAGGTTCTCCACGACCGAGGCATCGGTGATATCGCCAACCACGGTTCGATAGCATTTCTTCCTGATCGATTCATCAGGTGAGTTCAAATCGAGGGCGACAATCTGAGTACCACTGTTCGCAGCCAATGCTTCAATCAAGCCATGGCCAATTTCGCCATTTGCTCCAGTAATCAACACAGTTTTCATGGATTTTTCCAGGCGATGGCCAAGCCTTTCGTGTCTGCTTCCAATACCATATGCATCCATTGGAAGCAGACCACAAGAATTATTTTGGATTCGATTCCAGGTAAGCCAGCAGGTCTGCAATCTCCTGCAGGGTGAGTTCATCGATGAGTTTTTCGGGCATAGGTGAAACGGTTGACGCAATCTGAGATTCAATATCTGCCTTGTTGATGGTTACTTTGGAACCATCGGTTTGCAACACGGTCACCGTGTTGCCCTGCGGCGCTGCCAGGCCGGTGATAGTCTGTCCCTGTACCGTAACGATCACCGTTCCTCGATACTGATCACTGATGGTTTTCGAAGGGTCAAGTATCGCTTCCAGTGTATCACGTCGTTGAAACCGGCTTTTGAGCGTTGTCAAATCTGGTCCTAATCCTTCGCCTTCATTTCCAAACTTATGACATTTGATGCAGTTCGTTTTCGTAAACACCACCTTACCTTTAATGGCATCTCCTTTGGATGAAGCAACCACTGATTCAAAATCGCTCATCTTCCATTTGGAGGATGCGGTCAGAGCATTGACATTAGGAACAGGTGTTTCCTTGGGGAACTGTTGATTGAACCAGCGAGACCACCCGTTGATCTCCTGCTTGATATCCGTACCATCCGGAGAAAAACGTAATGCCTTCCATTTGTGTAGCAAACGAATGGCAGCCACTCGATCCTTCTCCTCCAATCGATTAATCGCAAGTATGACGGTTCGATAGGCTGCTGAATCTTCCGGCGCAGGCTGGTAGTCACACTTGGCCAGTGACTGCATGCAATCACGAACCACCAGTGGTGAAGTTAATCGAAGACCTTCCAGCAGATACTTCACATTTTCCCTGGCAGGCACTTTAGCCAGCAGACGAACAACAGACTCCAGCATAGTTGGATTACCTTCCACCATCTTTCGGAGAGCCTGCTGCACCTCAGCACGCTGAATCTGTCGCCCCAATTGATCCAGCACAACCGATTGAAGTTTCACTACATAGGTATCTTTGCTGTTGCTTATATTCTGTAAGAGATTGATTAGATCAGAGGCATCCTGCTCGCTGCCATAACCATCCAGCAAGACTGCAGCGACATGCGGCTTGGAATCAACCTGCTGCATGAGGAGCTTTCTTTCATCGGGTGATAATGCGTGTGACCAGTCTTTGAAGATGTTCTGCATGAAAGGCGCATAGCTATGTCCGCCCGACCAGGTTTTGGTCGCTTCATACCAGTTGACAACGGCATCCCTGGTTTGCTGCGTATACCCATGATGATGTAACAGACGAAGCAGATAGAAGAAGTAGATACTCTGTGGACGATCCGATTGTGTTCTGACCATTTCTGCCGTGAGTTTCTGAGCAACAGGCAGAGCGGTCCATTGGTTGCGGGCAGCGTGAGAAAGCAGAATGCCTAACTCTCGGTTTACTCGTGAATCACTGGTGGGGAACTGTTCAAACCAGGAATTGACTGCCTTTTGAACGATTGTATTTTGAGAGTCCAAATTGCAGTGAATGCATACCAGTTGCCAGGTTCGTAGTTGTTGCAACTGGACTGTTGGATCAGTTGACTTGGTCAGGGCATTCAATCTATCGACAATCTGCGTTTGGTACTTGGCAGCCTGTCCGGTCTTACACAGCGCAACAATAGCCTCCATCGCCTGCAAATCACTCGATTGACTAAGTTTGTTTATCCATGTTTCTGGCTCAAGTCGCTGCAGGACCAGCCTGGCTGCGGTCCGGAGAAAAGGATCAGACTGCCCCAATAATGACCAGATCTCGTCGACAGGAACAGTGAGCTGATGTCTGATGATAGCATCACACGCCAGTCGCTGCTGGTAGGCATCGCCGGATTTCAATTGCTTTTGAATTGCAGACAGTTCAGGCGGGGCAGGGGGTTTCCATTCTAAGCGGTTTTTGCTCCATGCAGCAAGAGGCTGTATCCTGCCTCTGGAATCATTGTCGGTTGATGGATTGGCATAACGGATTCTGTAAACTCCACCAGTGGTGCTACGACCTCCCAGCGTGAAGTAGATTGAGCCATCAGGCCCCACTTCCAGATCGGTAACGTTCAGTGGAGATCCGGTACAGAACTTCTCAGCGTTGCCGCGAAAGCCAGCCCCGTGAGGGGTCGTATGCACAGCCCAAATGACACCGATGGACCAGTCTGCCAGGAATATTGCGCCTTGATATTTCGATGGGTACTTAACATGTTCATACACTGCAACACCGCAAGGTGAACCACGGCCAGTTTCTACCATCGGCTCGAGGCTATCCAGGTAATAGTTAGGCGTATTGGCTGCTCCAGTTCGCCAAAGGTAATCTGCCCCTGGTGGAACGTGGCACACACGCACTGGGCGATACCAAGGCATGCCTTCATCCCATTCCATGTCGCTGTCGAAGGTAAACATTTCCCCGTCTGATCGGAATGCAGCATCATACTGATTGCGGAAGCCAGCAGCATACAGGCTCATGTTGTTACCTTCATGATCTAATCGCCAAATAGTTCCGCCTGGTGCAAGAATGTTGGCAGCATGGCCACGTCCATCGTTTAAACGTGGAATAAGAACATCTTCAGTAGTTCCCGGCTTGCCCTGATCGGGGCCAAAATAGCCGTTTGGCCAACGGGTTAATGGCGAATTTTTCGCCAGTTCCTTCGGCTGAGCCCAGGCATGGTTTCCGATGACCAGATACAGCCAGTCATCTGGGCCATGGATTATCGCATGTGGTCCATGTTCTCCCATTCCACCCTTGAACTTGTGCAATAGCTGCACTTCATCAACAACATCATCATTGTTCTTGTCAATCGCACGATACAGCCCGGTTCCTTTCGGTCCATCTCCCACCACCAGCAAGGCATCGCGCACCCAGCACATTCCCTGTGCGTTTTTAACCTGCTCGCAGTAAGGTTCAATCTTCTTCAGTTCGCCATTTTGATCCTGCTCGGTACATAGCAAAATCGGACCGCGCTCCTGCGAAACCAGCAATCTGCCTTTGGCATCAAAAGTCATATTGATAATTGAAAATGGTATCCGTGGATTGAGCTTCGGAGCAACAGGATTGGGAGGAATGACGGTCTCCACAACAAACCCTTCAGGCACCTTGAATCGTTGTGAAGAAGGTCCATCGCTCCAACTTAACGTTCCCCAAGGTTCGGTGTTTCCATATTCGCCCAGCACATGAACCGGCTGCCAGTTCTTATCCTCAAATTCAGGCTTGATCCATTGCTCATCAGGCCTGGTGCTGACCGACTTCCATGAGCGATCGCTATTGATTGCCATGGAGGATTTGCCATTGGGAATGACTGTCAAGCGAACAAGAAGTGCTGCAGCACCCGGCGATTCGTTGCCAGCTTCAATGGCTATAACATTAGTGCCATGCTTCGCCAATTTCTTGACATCGTAACGATAAACCTGTTGCCAGTTATCGCCACTGCCGATGCGTTGTCCATTAAACCAAACGGTGAATGTATTATCGGCAGTCAGTTCAAGAACTGCTTCATCAACCGGGTTTGCGATGGGGCGGTCGATGGTAAATGTTTTTCGAAACCAACGGTTACCAGCAGGCAGTTGCTGTGAAGTAGCCGCTTCGCTTGTCCAGATCCATGCTAAATCTGGCTTATCTTTTTGAACAGACTGACTGTTTCCCTGCAAGCTGCATATCAGACAACTCAGAATAACCAGATTGACAAAAACCATATGAACTGGCATGAATTTCATCCTGTCTGAAACGTGTTACAAGGTAGCATTCTACTTGTAACTTGATCTGCTTCAACGGAACGCATAATCACTCTTTCAGCATCTTGCACTATTTTCATCACTGGTTCGGCATGGCAAACATCAGTCTTGACGTATAATAGTTTTGACAGTTGAGGAACAAGAATGGGACAGGATATTGATCGTGCACTGGCTGGGTGGGAATTCAAACCTGGAATGATCCAGGCGCGGATGGTGACGTCTGGCGATGGGCGCCAGGTCATTCAACTGCGCATTGATCTTGGTGTGCTGCAGATGGAAGTGAAGGGCAGACCCGATGGCGCCCGCCCGAATGGCTTCCTGACCTATCTTGATTACCTTCGCGATTTGATTCGCCGCAAGGGACTCGAATCCGACGACTCATTCACCATGACTGAAGAACATTGTGTCGAAGCGGATCGGGAGTTCGTCCAGTTTTATCATCGGCGTGTAGCATTCCTCACCATGAATCAGTTTGAACGAGCCATCCGCGATGCTGACCATACGCTCGCCTTCATGGATCTGGTTAAAGAACATGCACCACATAACGACTATGTGACAGCACATGAACAGTACCGTCCCTTCGTTCTGTTTCATCGAACTGCAGCCATGGTAGAAGCCTCATTGGCCAAGGATACACCAGAAACTGCCATCGATGCCATTCGGGACGGATTACAGCGCATCAAGGAAGTGTTCATCGAATATGAGCAGGATGAACGTTACGACAAGGATCCGCTGGTAAAGGAGCTGAAGAAGAAGCTGAAACAACTGCGCAAGGAGCATGGTGTGAAACTGACTTTGAAAGAGCAGCTCGCCAAGGCAGTAGAAAAAGAAGACTATGAGACTGCAGCCAGGCTTCGCGATGAAATGAAGAAGCGAAGCCAAGCCAACTCGTAAGTGATGACTATTCCGCGGGAACCCAGAAGGGGCTAACCTTCTTAATCTTGGATATTATTGCCTGCTGATCTGCAGGATTTTTGGTGGTGGCCAGCTTGGTCTTCAGCTTAGCCACGGTTGCACGGCGCTTGCGTTTACGTTTCAGTTCTGACTTACGTTCAATGTAGGACATCGCGATTTCTTTGCCTGAGACTGAGATTTACACTTATTATTAGATAGTGATTAGCGCCATATTCTGCAAGAGGATTCATTTCAAGGGCCCTGCATCCACTTCAACTGCTCTTCCATTTCGCTCACCAGTTGAGGATCTCTGGCCCTGATGGATTCCGTGAATTTCCTGGCATTTTCACTTGGATTACTCAATGCATAACGAATGATCGCACGTTTCGAGATTACCGACTCGAAGTTTTGCTGATAAAGTTTGAAAACTGCCTGTTCCGTATCCCAGCATTTCATCACCCTCATCTGTTCAATGGCCAAATCCATCATTTCCAACTGCGACAAAAACTGCACCAGGGTATTAGAAACCTTTTCACGAACGCTTTCTTTTCGAACTGCATGCATGAACTTGATGAATCTCAATAATGCATGTTTTTCAGTGAAGTTACGTTTTTCGTCCTTGGCAATGTTTTGTACTAATAGCCAGGCGGCAGCAGCATCCTGTCTTTCAATTCCGCAGAGTATGCCATCCAGTGCCGTGGCGTACCGTGCATCGGGCGGATGGTCTATCAACCTTTTCAATAAGGCAAAGTCATCCCGGTTGCCACACGCACCCAGGAGATAAGCATAAAGTGCCAGACAATGTTGAGGCGTTTTCGAGTCAACCACCCATCGTCGTAATTTGGCGGCATCAAGCTGCCCCGCAATATTGGCAACATCTTCATTCTGAGCGATGGACCATTCCTTGTAAGCATCGTTGGCAATTTCAGGCTCGTTGTCCTGAAAAAAATCAAATGTGTACTTCAACCTGGCTTGTCTTTCCGATGGAGTCCCCAAGCCGGTGAGTTTGGGCATATTCTGCAGGTACGAAACCAATCGATCCGTGGTACATTCGATGCTGCGGTACGGGTCAACTTGTCCCTGGTTGATATCCAGAAAAATGATGTACCGGATGCCTGGCACTGGCGGGACATAACGTGGCAGGGTCAATTTGCCGGCAGCAATCTCCTTGCGATCACCTTGCAGGATTTTCTCAATCTGAAAGTCACTGGTTCCCTTGATGCCATCCGGGGCCAAGCGGGAATCGGTGATTCGACCGAATATAACGAGTTTGGCGCCTGCCACTTCCTTGGAAAGAGGCATACCCTGATTGCTGCAAAGCACGCACGCATGCAGCAGGGCAGGGCAGAGAAGCAGCAGAATGAACACGCGCTGAAACTGGACCAGATACATTCCATGTACCCTTGAGCACTACTTGTTCCTGGCTGCGTCGGCCTGCGAGATCTTTTCGAGATCAAGAATCTCCTGGGCATCCCTGATTTTTTCCGGATGCGTTTTTCTCACATCTTCAACATATGCTTTGGCTGCGGCATCATCAGGTACGGAAAGCATGTATCGAAGAACGGCACGTTGAACAATCGGTGCAAGATGTGTTTCTCGTTTGCTTTGCTGAATAATGGTGGAGGTAAATTTCCATTGTTTCCATTTTCGCAGGTCTTCAATAGCCAGGTCTGCAATGTCCCCCTGGCCGACAAAGGTTTCCATAGTCTTCAATAAATCTTCCTGAGGAACATAACCAATGTGACTTTCCCACAGAAAACGAATGGTTCGCAGAGCCGCATAACGTTTGTTGAAATCCAGATTGGAACTGCTCACCAGTGATTGGGTATATTTCCAGCCATTGACCTTATCGACCAGGATGTATCCAGCCAGGATACCATCGATTCCCGATATCAGGCTTTTATCCGGATCGTTCAGCAGCGATAGGAACAACTCGCCATCTTCCTGTTTGCCGCAGAGTCCCAGCATGAGTCCCAGCAAGCCATAGCGGTAAATGGCAGTGTTGGGGTCTTTAAGCCAAACCTGCAGACGCTTACGCATGGCATCATCGCCATGTGCTTTTACCATTTTGACGACATCGGCATAATCTGCTTTGCCAAATTCCTTGAATGCATCAGTTGCGATTTCATTATCAACATGATCGAGATAATTGAAATAGAAATAGAGACGCTTGGTGATATTCTTCTCATCCAACTGCAGCGCTTCTTTCAGATACCTGACCAAAATGCCATCTTTGGCTGTCAGATAAAGATAGGTGTCAGGCTGATCGTTGTTCAAATCACAAAAGACCAGGAGTTTCTCAGGCCCGGTGGTACTGGGTGGAATATAACGGGGCAGGGTGATGGTTTTCTTGTTCTTGAGAAATGGATCATTCTTAACCACTTCCTCAATGGTGAAATCGGTGGTACTGAACTCGCGGCCATCAGCGTCACGCTTGATTTGCGGATTACTCGGAACCCCAAACAGGACAAACCTCGCCTGCTGAACTTCCTTAACCAGAGTCTGGCCCTGCATCGTGCCACAGAATGGGCAGTGGGCCTGGACCGATGCCGACAGTGTGAACACTACAACTACCGCCATCACCCGACTGAACCAAGATGATGCAAACATAGAGTCTTTCCTGAAAAACAAAACTACCTTAGCTATTGTCGCACATTAATTGAGATAAGGGAAGGGGGGCATAGGCGCCAACTCAACTGAGACTGCCTTCATAAACGCCTGGTACTTGCCATCCTGACCGGGCATGAATTTCAAACGCCCCTGAACCTTCACCCATTTCGTTCCCGTTTTCTTGCTACCATCGTTGAGATTCTCGGGCAAAGGCTTGCGGGTTGCACAAAGAATCATGGCCGGTCGGGAATCCGTCAGGCAACATGCCATTCTTAAACGCACCACCCGGAATACGCTGACAGCACCTGTCTCTTCGAGATCGAACATGCCTTCGAGTTCCACTTTACGATATGCTGCATATTGCTTCATCAGACCTGGATCCTGAACGACTTTTTCAAGCTCCGCAAGATCTGTAACAAATGGCTTGACGCCTTTTGCCTCATCATCCAATTCATCGATAATGCTCTGGACGCCGGAGGCAAAGGTGGTTGAGAAACCCACTTGAGGAAACACTTCATTGGGCATGCTGAACGCACCCATCATCATCCAGCACATCTGTTCATTGACCATTCCCGACCTCTTGTTCTTGAGGGCTGCATCAATGCGGTAGCGTTCAAAGTTTTCGATCATGCGCGTGTCAGGTAAGCCCATCATGATCAGAATCAGAGGAATCAAGAGGGGGATATATCGAATAGGGTTCCAGTTATGGTCGTGTCCGTGATCGCAGCATTCATGTCCCGCATGCTCGTGTTCATGATCATGATGGTGTTCATGACCATGTTCACCATGATCGTGATCGCAGCAGTCATGGTCTTTTTCATCAGGATCATGATCGTGGTGATGCCCATCGCCACCGCGTCGCAGATTGATCAACAGAATCACGAAGAGGACAAGCAGAAAAATACCACCGATAAAGATGGTGTACTGTATCCAGGTTGTAACCAGGGACAGGATGCTCCTTTCCCCCGGGCTGAACCGGTAGTAATGGGAAAGAAACATCCAGACCATGACCAGTCCGTAGGCGCCTGTCATGATGAGAGTAAAGAGTCTTTCCATGAACTGACTGTTGCGATGCATGGTTTACCTCTCGAATTAAGCACCTACCGATTTGAAACCCTGTACCAGATAGAATGCAGCCATACTGAAGACGAAAACAATCACCCATAAGAGTACTACGATGGTGATGATCAACTTGGGCTTAAACACTCTGGTGTACATTAACAATAACTTGAGATCGAACATCGGCCCGAGCACTAGAAAACTCAGTTTACCTGATAGTGGCACTTTGATCATATTGGCAGCAACAAAGGCATCTGCTTCACTGCACAAACAGAGAAGCACTGCAATCACCATCATAATTAGTGCTGCACTCCAGGGATTGCCGAAAAGGTACGATACTTTGCTGACAATTTCATAGGTCTGCAGCGTGGCAGCCAGAATGGCTCCCAAAATCAGGAAACAAGTGATATCGATGAAATCGTGCAGAGCCACCTGTGCGATATTGGCCAGCCTCATGCTCCATGGCCTCTTGACCTGAGGCTCATCAGCCAGTTGCAAAGGTGTTATCTTGATCGGCACTTTGATAAGGTCGGACACACCTTTTACTGCCAGACGATTGATCACGCATCCTACAATAAAGGCTGTTAAAAAAGCTAAACCACATCGCATGACAACCATTTGTACGCTGGTCAAGCCGTCAATGGTGCTGCGATCACCCGAGAAGGCAGCCCAGGTTGAAGCAATCACCACAGGGTTCACCACCGGTGCTGCTAGCATATAGGCAACGGCACATCCCAGTGGAAGCCCTTTGCCCAGTAGGCGCCGCATCACGGGCACAATACCGCATTCGCACATGGGGAAAATAAGCCCCAGCAATGCACTTCCCGCTATTGCCAACGACCGGTTCTTGGGAATCATGCGGGCAAAAAGTTGTTGTGGTAACAATTCTTCCAGGATGCCGGAGATCAGCGCGCCAATTATCACAAAGGGAAGGGCTTCGTACACAATACTTTGAAACGAAACTACAAACTGGTCAATCCCGCTCAAAGCTGCAAACATCGGCTGTATTATCATGGCATCCTGAATCCGGCGTGGTTCTCTTCTTTACATGAATGATAGCGATACCCAACGGGTAAACTACTCTCAGTTATTGCTTACGGAAATCGCTCGCTTTCCTCGAAGCAAGGGGCCAGCAAAGACGGAGGCAAAAAAGCAGATTGTTCCCAATACAACAATAACGCCTCCCGTTCCGAGCGGAAGGTTCTTTCCACCAATGACAGGCTGCCAGCTCGCACTAATGAAAAAGCCTCCCAGACCAGCCACGAGCGAGACAAATAAAGTAATCCAGAAAAACTGTCGTAAATTGCGCGAGATGTTGCCTGCTGTTGCCGCAGGTAAAATCAGTAACGCATTGATTAAAAGTGCTCCCACGACTTTCAGGCATGCGTTAACCGTCATCGCCAGAAAGATGATAAACAGATAGTTGCTGAGTTCAACCGAAATGCGCCGGGAACGTGCCAGGCTGGGATTAAAGCTCGCCAGCACCAGCTTGTTGTAACGCAGCAATAAAAAGATAACAGTGATGACGAGTAGAATCAAAAGATAAACAATCTGCTGACTTGTGGTTGCCATCGGGTCGCCGAAAAGAAAGGTTTCCGGATTCTGTGCTCCACGGCTTCCGCCGCCGATTTTGGCAACTGCTGTCAGCAGAATGGCGCCAAGGCCCATAGCCCCGGCAAAGAAAACACCAATGATGGTGTCATTAGCCAACACCGTCTTTTGCTTCACGTAGGCAATACCGCAGCCGCTGATGATTCCAAACGCCACCATGACCGGAACAATCAGTTCATCGCTGGCCAACAGTCCGGCAATATTCATGAGAATACCAAGGGCCACACCTGCGAAAGCAAAGTGAGCCAGGGCATCGGAAAAGAATGCCATGCGATTGCTTAACACCAGCGAACTGATCGCACCGCATATCAGACATACCAGGAGAATACTGACCAGCCCCAGCACCATCTGCTTATTACTGAACAAGGTCCCTTCGGAAAACATTCCCTTCAATTCGGTAAACTGTTCATCGAGCCATTGTGCAGGCATTGAATACCAGGCGTAAAGAACCTGAATGTATTGAACTGTCTTGTTATCTTCTGCCAGTTTCACTTGAAGCAGCGTGCCTGGCGATTGCAGGGAAATATCTTCAGACCCCTGCCCGTGCAAACCCGTTTTACAACTGACCGCAGAGGGTACGGTCACCCAGATGCTCTCACCTGATTGCACCAGTCTGATTCTGATTTCGCCAGTACTGCCATGCTCCTGCAGAACCGCTGGCTGATCCTGGCCTAATACGACCTGGGGGATCAGCATGCCGATAAATAATGTCAGGATTCGGACGGAGTGCAATGATTGCTCCAGAAGGGGTATGTTTAATTTACGAGGAACAGGGAGCAGCAGTTCGAATATAGTGCAATCAACCGCCGGGTAGGGCAGGTGCCTGAGGCCAGATCATATTTTCCATACGAATCGCCAAAGTGAGATAAGTACACAGACCGGCAAAGAAAAGCGACCAGACCAGTATCCAGATAGATCGAGACTTAAGCTTTCTCGAATTTGCACTTTCGTCTACTGGCTGGTTACCGGCATCCAGGTTCTGCGTACCTGACAAGGCATGTACCACGCAAGTTTTGTAAAGCGCCTGAAAGATGCCAAGATAGCCAAGAAAGTATGGAGCAAAGACTGTTGCTCGTAGCCAATCATTTACATCCTGCCAGATAAAAATGAGCGAGAGTGCCAGCCCCAGATAAAAGAATAACAGGCCCATCAGACGGCGTTTGTGCGTCTCGCGTGGCCCAAGATTGATGCAAGCAGCCTGGGTCTGGACCATGGAATTTTCCCGGAAAATACGCAAATCGAATGAAACATAATGATGATTATCGGACGTTGCTCCTATCTTGCCATAACGGCTGTTTGTGTCCGATAATACATCTTATGTTGCGTTTTCAAGTTGCCTGATAAATACTCCCATTTGCCGGAATTTCTGATAGCGTGCCTCCAGCAGTTCGTCAACCGACTTTCCCTTCAACTCACGCAAGGCATTGAGCAGGTACATCTTCAGGGTATTGGCCATTTCACGCTGATCACGATGAGCACCACCGAGTGGCTCTGGAATCACTTCATCAATCACTTTGAGTTCCATCAGATTCCGGGCTGTGAGCTTGAGAGCATCAGCGGCTTTGGATTTCGTCTCCTCGGTAGCATGCTTCCACAATATGCCTGCACAGCCTTCAGGACTGATGACCGAATAATAAGAATGCTCCAACAGACTAACCCTATCACCGATTCCAATGCCCAAGGCCCCGCCTGAACCCCCTTCGCCAATGACTACACATACGATTGGCGTTGGAATTCGGGACATTTCCAGAAGATTAACCGCAATAAGTTGCGCCTGCCCACGTTCTTCCGCGCCAATGCCCGGATAAGCTCCAGGTGTATCTATCAGACAAATGACCGGCAATCCGAACTTGGCGGCAAACTTCATGCGCATGAGAGCCTTGCGGTACCCTTCAGGATGAGCGCAGCCATAAAAGCACTCCGTCCGTTCATGCAGGTTCCGACCCTTATGGTGACCAATCAGCATGACCTTGAGATCATCGAGACGCGCTATGCCCGTTCTCAGGGATCGGTCATCGCCTATTGCCTTGTCTCCATGCAATTCGGTAAAGTCGTCAAAGATGAGATTGACGTAATCCAGAAATTGAGGGCGTTCTGGATGCCTTGACACTAGAACGGTTTGCCAGGCAGAAAGCTGATTGAATTTCTTCTTCTTGAGGCTGACAACTTCCTTTTGGATGCGTCTTAGTTCCTCAGCTTTGTCGGCACTGTTCTCCGCTTCAAGATTCCGAAGCAATGCTTCCAACTCAGCGATGTCTTTCTCAAATGGCAAATAACTGGGCATGGTCATTTCTCAAGCGGGACGCTCGAGTTTATCTCCCTTGTAAACACGCGTGACCCTTAACTGCGACAAAAGCTCATGCATATTTCTGAAACGTTCCTTTTTATCTTTGGCAAGGCATCGCTGGACGATCTGTGCAAATTCTTCCGTAATGTCATCTACCACGTACTGCAGACTCATCGGCTTTTCTTTGAGATGTTTGGCTAGTAGATCGGATGGGCTGCTCCCTCTGAATGGCGGCCTGCCTGATGCAATCTCGTACATGGTCGCGCCAAAACTGTAAATGTCGGATCGTTCATCGAGTGGCTTATTCAGAATCTGTTCCGGCGACATATAGCTCCGGGTTCCCGCTGTGGTTCCCCGTTTTCGCCCGCCTCGAAACCAGCCAAAGAGCCCTGCACTGCGTTCAATGCGTTTTGCCAGGCCAAAGTCGATGAGTTTTAGTTCACCTGAGCTGTTCAACAGGATATTGTCAGGCTTGATATCGCGATGAATCCAGCCACGATCGTGCATGTGGGCAATACCGGCTGCCGCCATGCACATGATAGAGTGAGCACGTTCGCGAATGATGGGATGCTTACGCATCATGCGCAGCTTCAGATTTCCACCGGGAAAGAATTCCATGATCAGATATTGAGTATCTTTATCCTTCGCGAGTTTCAGCATCTTGATGACGTTGGGATGGCTCATCGGCATGCCAACTTTGGCCTCATGCTCCAGCAATCTTCGGTGAACCGGATTTTTGGCATACTCGGGGAGTAACAACTTCATGGCAAAGTGACGACCAGACCCTGGCTCATTGACTTCCCATACCTGGCTCGTTTGGCCCGTCGTCATGTGATTCATGAGACGGTATCCGCCTATTGTTTGCTCAGTCGCCATAGCCGCCAATCAATTAAAGTTCTTTGATGGTAACAGTTTAGGTATATTTGAAGGACTTGCCAAGATTTCTGTACCGCAGTAATAGCAACTACTTTCCCAAAATACAGGAAGCGAGAGTGTTTACTCTCGCTTCCATTATTGATCAACAGGCATCAACGGAGAGCACTTCTGAACCCTCCAGCCGAGCCTTGAGCCTGTTACGGGCCACGTGCAGACGACGCTTGATCGTTCCTTCAGGCGTGGCCAGCGCTTGGCTCATTTCTCGAATGGATTCTCCCCGGATGTAGAAGGCGGTCAGCGTCTCACGGTCGAGCCTGCTCAATCGAGCCAGGCCCTTGCGAATCGTGGTACGAGCTTCCTTCCTCATCATGGTCTCCAGAGGGTTGTGCTCATCACCCACCTGGTTTTCGAGAATGCCTTCTTCCACCTGGTTGACCTTACGCCGTGTCAGACGGTTTAGAGCCAGTCGGATGCAGATCTGTCGAATCCACCCGATGAAAGCGGCAGGTTCCCGCAGCTGGTCGAGCTTCGTCCAGGCACGAACAAATGTTTCGTGAGCCAGTTCCTGAGCAGCGCCACCATCGCGCAGCTTTTCCAGTGCCGTGGCGTAAACCACAGGCTGGCATTCACGTACCAGTTCGCTGAACGCAGCGCGATCTCCCGTTTGAGCCAGAATTACATGCTTGACAATTAAATCAGTGTTCACGACTGCCCTTCCCTGTCCAGTGTGGCAGCTGAATCACGTTTGCATCGAACACAGGCAGTTATTCCACGAAGGTATAGCTGCTTTCATGGCGATAAAACGTGCAGCCTTGGCTGCCACGAGCATCAATGTGTTGGGTTGATGTTTGTTTGCTGCTGCAGTGATGTGGGACATCACGCAACGTGAGACGGCGATTCGAAAGCTCCGTAGACCAAACTGGCCTAACCTTACACCACGGTAAAGATTGCCGGGTTCAGGGTTTTCTGAATACGCATGCCATTACCTTGCATGCCGTATCCAGATTCTTTCGCATCGCTGTCCTGTAGCCACCTGTTACGCAGTTCCATTCTCGATGGATGTTCATTCTCCTGCACATGGTTCGATAGACAGGCTGCACCTGGCAATCGACTCGTGGCCGGCAATATGATGCCATCCGAATGGCTGCGTAACTGTGACAGTTGCAGCATGGACAGATAGGGTTTGCGCGCGAGGGTATCAACCACATGCTTCCCTACCCGATCTGCCATGCGACCATTAATGGTGGCGCAACGTACAGCAGCGGTTTTCAAGGAAGTATTCATGTGATTTCCCCTCCTACATTTGGAGACATGGCTCCAGAAAGGCTCAGCCTTGAGGCCAAACCAGATTCACCAACAGTTCATACTATCAAAGTACGAAATCAGCGTAGTGAACATAATAGTATAGACGCTCTCAATAAATATCGGTTCGCTTGATTTCCGTATTCATCACATATTTTCAAATCAAGTCGCAAACACTTACATCGTAATCATTTACGACGATAACCGTAATATAACCATTGCCTCAAACTGTTAATTGTTCTGCATTTTTCAGGTGTGTTATACCTGTATTTCTACACTACTGAAGTCTGATTCTTCCCTTTGGTAACACCATGAAACTTGCTTTCAGCAGCAACGCATACCTTAATTACAGCTTCTCGGAAGCAGCCAGGCGTATAGCAAATGCAGGCTATAGTGGTATCGAAATTATGGCCGATGTACCCCATGCCTGGCCTGCTTATCTGTTACCAGAACAAAAGGCTGCTATCAGGGAACAACTTGAGCTAAACAGGTTGCAAATCAGTAATGTCAATGCCTTCATGATGAACGCCATCAATGATCATCGTCAGAAATACTGGCATCCATCGTGGATTGAACCGTATCAACCCTATCGCCAAGTTCGTATTGATCACACCATGCGGGCATTGGACCTGGCCAAGGAACTCGGAGCACCCTGCATTACAACGGAACCCGGTGGACCACTTGAACCTGGACAGACTTTTGAACAGGGCTTGGAATTATTCTGCGAAAACCTGCTGCCTGTTGCAGACCATGCAAAATCAATTGGCGTTCCACTCTTAATTGAACCAGAACCAGGCTTGTTGATTGAGACAGCAGCTCAATACGAACGATTTGCCAAAGTATTCAATCATGCTGGCATCGGTCTGAACTTCGACATAGGACACATGTATTGTGTCAACGATGATCCTGCGACTGCGATCCGACAGTTAGCCAAACATATTCGCCACGTGCATCTGGAAGATATAGCAGCAACTCGCGTTCATCACCATCTGGTGCCTGGTGTAGGAGCGATTGATTTTGTACCAGTGATTTCCGCATTGAAAGAAATTGGCTACCTGGGATGGATTACCATCGAGCTATATCCCTACATCGATAATCCTGACCAGGCTGCAACGACTGCATTCAAGGCGATATCTAAGCTACTGTAAGCTAACGCAAATGCACTCGGAATCTGTGCCACACTCCGACTGTACTCAGTCGGGGTGTGGTTGCAGTGAACTAAGTGGTAACTCAATTATTAACAGTGATACCACGATTGACAGGAAGCACACCTCGACGTGAGTACACGTCGAAGTGTGGCACAAAGTTTTAGCCTTTAGTAAAGCAGCGCCAGCCCTTGATGCCACGATGAATCAGGATCATACCGACTGCTGCCATGATTCCATCAATAACCGCGATGGTGAGCAGACTGCCGGGTTCATTCAAAACGGTGTAAACGGTACTGGCCAGCGCGATAAGTAAGAACGATAACCCAATTCCAGTGATCCACGCATAAGCTTTGATATTCAGTTCGCACCGTCGCCGTACCAGTTCAGTGGCTGAGTCTTTCGAGAGTCCCCATTCCATTGCCGTTAAGATGGTGGATCCCCTGCCCTTGCCTTCGGAAAGCATGACCATCGGGCTGCAACTGCGTGGGCATTCCCGCTCTGCCTGATGCTGTTCGGACCATGTTTTCCAGAATCGCCAGTTCTTCAGTGACCAACTGGTGACGACAACAGGAATGGACAGAAACAATACTAGTGCCAATCCAAGCCAACTAAACAAGTGGGAAGACATCATCACGCCGACTGCAATCGTTGTAAGCAAAGCTCCTGTACTCAGAATAAGGCTCAACTGCAGCCAGACTTTAGACCAATATGTCGCACTATCGGTGAAAACGTCGACCAGTGTGCCTGCAAGCATGCCATCCATGCCACGGCTGGAGAGTTGCTCAACTGCTTCTTCCCTGCCAACTTTACCTAGTCGAATGTTGCGTAGGACATCCCGAACTCGACTTACAGCGACATGTCGCTGCTGGTTGAGTTGCTGAACCATGTAGGATGCATCGAGAGTCGAAAAACCCGCTTCGCGCAAGCGTGCAGAAGCACGAGCCTGTCCGGATGGTGAATCATCCAGAACGCGGGCAGCATCTCGCAAAAGTTTTTTGGTAGTTTCAACCTGCTCTACCATTTCAGACACAGCAGCGTCGGCTTCTTCATGATTCCAGCCGAGGCGAACCAGCCGGATCACAGCGCCTATTTTATCCAGAGAGCCATTCATTAACTCCTGCCCGACATCCTGTAATTGCTCGGAGTAATCTTCAGGCAATCCGTCATACATCGTCTTGATCCTGCTGGCTGACACTCACTTCCTCTGTCTATGAGTATCATACGTGACAAATATCGCAAGTTGAAGCGAGTTTACAGAATTATTGTGTGCCCGATTTTGGAGAATATTCACACCTGCCACGAATCAGCACATCCTGATCGAGAATTTCTACCTTCACGTCCCTTAATCTCCCTGCTTGTGAGACTAATTCATAGCCCGTGCCAGAGACTGGTCCCAAAGCAAGGTTCGAACCCAACCATTTCGGAGCGATAAAGGCCCACACTTCATCAACCAGTTTCTGATCAAAAAACGAGCCAAGTAACGTGGCTCCCCCCTCGATCAGCACATTGGTGCATTTCCTTCGATACAGTTCATGGGACAGCAGTTGGACCTGTTCTATTCGATCTGCTGATTGGACTTCCCAGCACTCACAACCTGCCTGTTCTAACTGTTTGATCTTTTGTACATCCTGACTGGCATGCACAACCAGAACAGGGAATTCTTGAGCAGTCGAAACCAGCTTGGAGTTCAATGGCAACTGCAATTGCCTGTCGAATACCAACCGACATGCCTTGCGAGCGCCGGGCGGTCGTGCTGTCAGCAGCGGATCATCTTTTAAGACGGTGTTGATCCCAACTACGACAGCGTCCACTCGTCCTCGCAAGTGATGGACACATGATCGACTGGTTTTATTACTGATCCATTTTGAGTCACCGCTGGCACTAGCGATTTTACCATCAATTGTCATAGCCCATTTGGCAATGAAATAAGGCACTTTCTCAATTATGTATTTGAAATACGGAGCATTCAAAGCCTCCGCTCGCTCACGATAAAAACCGGTGGTTACCTCAATTCCTGCCTGCCTCAGTATGTCGAAACCCTTGCCAGCAACTATCGGATTGGGATCAGGCCCAGCGGCTACCACCTGCTTAATCCCAGCTTGGATAATTGCTTCCGTACATGGCGGAGTTTTGCCCTGATGGCAACAAGGCTCCAAGGTGACAAACAGCGTTGCTCCCCGGGCTTTCTCACCTGCTTGACTGATTGCATGGATTTCAGCATGGGGGCCGCCGAACTTCTGATGATATCCTTCACCAACAATTTCCGTACCCTGCACCAGAACCGCACCAACCATTGGGTTTGGCTCAACGCTCCCCTGCCCTTGAGCAGCCAGTTCCAGTGCCCGCTGCATCCAGAGGTCTGTGTTGTTCTCGACGGACATTATTTGCCAATCTGCAGAAGAATTTTGCCCTGCCTGCCTGATGAATCTGCTGCCTTGATGGCGTCCTTGTACTGCTCCATTGGATAAACCTGCGCAACTTCAGATGTTAACACACCGGCCTGCATCAGCTTACCAACCTGCTTCAACAATCCCAGCATCTGCAATTTACTTTGCCGGGCGCTCCATTGCTGTAATGCAAACCCTTCAACCTTCAGTCCATTTCCAATGAAATGCCGATTGGTAAACTCGCCTGCTGACCAGTCGAGTGAGCCATACAGCAGGCAGTGGCCAAACATCCCCAGGCATTGAATCACTTGCCCAGCCGTTGGCCCACCCACTGCATCAATGGCATACCTGATTCCTTCTCCCTTGGTAATTTCTGTCACCCTTGCCAGCAAATCTTCCTTCGAAGTATCGATAATCTCATCTGCATTCAGTTTTCTTAGCGTTTCTGCCGTTTCAGCACGACGCACTAGATTGATGGTCTTAAACCCCAGATGTTTTCCCAGCTTGATAACCATTTTCCCCAAGGCTGAACCTGCTGCAGATTGTAACAGCCAGGCACCGGGTTCTACTTTCAGTTCGTGCTTCACCATGATCAGCGCCGTTGCCGGATTGACAAAGTAGCTGGCAGCATCAGTATCTGAAACCCCTTCGGGTACAGGGAAAAGCCGCATGGCAGGTACCACAACCTCTTCCTGCCAGTTGCCTGAATGCTGATTAAGCACCACCACTTTGCGGCCTGGCTTGATACCCAGAACCATTTTCGCAATCGGGCTTTTCACTTCTTCAACAATGCCAACTCCTTCAAAACCCGGCGTTGCCGGGTAGGAAGACATGGTACCGTACAAACCACGAACGCGAAGTAGATCGGATGGATTGATGGGCGACATGATCATCCGTACTCGTGCTTGTCCGGATGCTACTGTTTTGCTGTCAACATCGCGAAGATGCAGAACTTCCAACGGATCACCATGTTTATCGAGTTGCAGAGCTTTCATTGAGAATTCTTCCCCGTAATAAGCCAAATTACTCTTTCAATCTAGAATAATATCGCTCGTCGTCTTGTCCCTGTACAGAAACCTGAATTGAGGAGATGTCATGTTCGCTTGTCTTGTGACTATTGGCCTTATGGTTCCAGCAGATGCTGTCGAACTTGGCAACCTGAAGTCCACTCCACCAGCAGACTGGAAAGAAGGCCGAGCAGGCCAAATGCAACTGAAAGTATTTACCCTTCCTAAAGCGGAAGGCGATACGGAACCTGCTACATTGACCATCTATCAATTTCCTGGTGGTGTGGGCGGCGTGGAAGCTAACCTGACACGCTGGAAAGGCATGATCGACCCCGGTGCAGGCAAGAAAATTGATGACGTTGCCAAAATCACTTCATTCGAGGTGAGCAAAACCAAAGTCACCGTTTTCGATGCGACCGGTACTTATCTCTTCAAACCCAATTTCAGTGATCCAAATGTAGTTCGCAAAGACAACTACCGATTGATCAATGTCTATTTCCCCGGTGAAGAGAAAGTGTTCACGATGCGGTTAGTGGGCCCCGCCAAAAGCGTCGCTGCTGTCGAGAAAGGATTCATTGATTGGCTGAAGAATTTCAAATAAACGATTTTGACTATGCTCTTCCCGAAGAGCTGATTGCCCAGGAGCCGTGCGTCAAACGTGATGACGCACGGCTGCTTATTGTCGATAGAAAATCTCAATCGCTGCAGCATCGACACATCTTCGAATTGCCTGAAATACTGCGTCCACAAGATTTACTCATCCTCAATAACACCAAGGTGCTACCCGCTCGGCTGCTGGGTATACGAGCTGCCACCGGTGGCAAATGGGAAGGACTCTTTCTTCAAGAGAACACAGAGCCTGAACTCAACTGGGAATTTCTGGCTCATACCAGAGGTTACATCAAGCCCGGCGAGTGGATAGAACTTCTTGACCGTGAGAATAACCCTTCGCCCTACCGAATACAGGTTCGTGGCCGGACCACCGATCATCATCTGCTGACGTCCCCGGTTGTAGGCCATAATTATCCAGAAGTGTTAGATGCCATCGGCCATGTGCCACTGCCCCACTATATCAGGCACGGCAAAGACAATGCTTCAGACCTGCAGCGGTATCAGACAGTCTTCGCTCAGTCCGCAGGTTCCATTGCTGCGCCCACCGCCGGCTTGCACTTTACTCCTGAATTGTTGAATGCATTGAAAGCTGCTGGAATCGATCAGACCTTTGTAACTCTCCATGTTGGCGCTGGCACTTTTTCACCTGTCAAAGTACCTGATATCTCGAAGCATGTCATGCACTCTGAATGGTGCGAGGTGCCTATATCGACAGCCAATATCATCAATCAATGCAAGGGGAGAAGGATAGCAGTTGGAACAACTTCCATGCGGACTCTGGAAACCGCCGCCTTGCATTCCAACTCCCCTCCCCTTCTGCAACCTTGGTCAGGCACAACCAAGCTGTTCATTCGACCAGGGTTCCGATTTCAGGTTGCAGATGGTCTGCTGACGAATTTCCATCTTCCTCGCAGCACTTTACTCATTCTAATCGCAGCATTTGCAGGGTACGAATTGACCATGAAAGCCTACGTAGATGCAGTTCAGTCACATTACCGGTTTTTCAGTTACGGCGACGCCATGTTGATACTTTGAGTCATCTACTCATATACCAACCATTCAGAGTTTTGAGGATTTGAAAATGAAGTACATCACAGCAATACTGTTTCTGTTCCTGACCCAGGCAACCTCATTTAGTCAGGACAAGGAAGAAGCTGTTCGCAAAGACTTAAGTAAACTGCAGGGCAGCTGGAAACTCATATCAGGCGAGTTAGCTGGTCAGGCACTGCCTGCTGGAACTCTGAGCAGTTTCAGTCTTCAAATTCGCGATAATCAATATGAGTTTCGAAACGGCCAGGAAACAGAAAAGGCAAGTATGGTTCTGGATCCATCCAAGAACCCAGCCCACATTGATTTCACCGTTACCGATGGCAGTTACAAGGGGCAAAAACAGATCGGCATCTACCAACTAAGTGACAACAAAGTGAAGTTCTGCCTTGCACAACCAGACGACAAGAAACGCCCAGATACGTTCAAGACAACCGCAGAAAATCAATACATGATATTCGAATTCGAGCGAGTCAAACCATGATGACGAACAGAAGAAACTGGCTGGCTACGGTTTCCACCATCGCAGCAGGTACCGTTTGCGCCGACGGAACTCATGCACAATCTGTCAAGCCAACAATCTTCAAATACTGTCTGAATACCGCAACCATTCGCGGACAGAAGCTGACTCTCGAAGAGGAAATTGAAGTTGCAGGCAAAGCTGGCTACCAGGCCATTGAACCATGGATTGAGAAGCTCGAAGTGTATGACAAGACGGGGAAGCCGTTTTCGGAATTGAACAAACGATTGAACGACTACGGACTCACAGTGGAGAGTGCCATCGGCTTTCCAGCCTGGATCGTTGACAACCCCACGCAGCGAAAAAAAGGGCTCGAAGACGCCAAGCGAGCCATGGATCTGGTGGCCAGGGTTGGCGGAAAACGGTTAGCTTCACCTCCCGTTGGTGCAACTAACGCGGATGTCAAACTCGACTTGAGGCAGGCAGCAGACCGATATCGTGAACTGCTAGAACTCGGTGACACCATGTCCGTTGTCCCGCAAGTCGAAATCTGGGGGTTTTCCAGCAACCTTTCCAAACTCGGCGAAGGCGCAATGGTTGCCATCGAAACGGGACATCCCAAAGCCTGCATCCTGGCAGATGTGTATCACCTGTACAAAGGCGGTTCCGGTTTCCAGTGCTTACCACTTTTAAGTGGTGTTGGAATGCAGGTCTTCCATATGAATGATTATCCTGATCTGAAACGGGATAAGATTAATGACAGGGATCGCGTCTATCCAGGCGATGGCGTTGCTCCCTTGGCCAAAATCATACAGCACCTGCATACTGCAGGTTTTCAAGGTGTTTTGTCATTAGAGTTATTCAATCCTGAATACTACAAGCAGGATGCACTGAAGGTGGCAAAGACTGGTCTGCAGAAAATGAAGGCGGTTGTGCAAAACGCGTTGAGTTAGACCAACTCTTCCCATGTCCCCTCTACCATGCCCCCCTCTCCGAACAAAAATAAAAACCCGTGGAACTGTTCCACGGGTTCTCCTTTTGTCGTTATGGATTAGAGACAAAAGGTTGCTCAAGAGTTCTCAGATTATCGACCGTACCAGTAGGAAGGTACGTTCTGAGCATAGCCGCCGCTGTATCCTGGTGCATAAGCTGCAGGTCGAGCAGCAGGAGCAGCAGGCATGCCAGCACCAGCAGGTCCGCGGAAGCCGCCATAAGCGCCAACCTGGTAGCCGGTATTTTGAGCTGGTGGGAAGTAAGTGTACCAGGGAGCTACCTGGCCGTGATAGCAGTGGTAACCATATCCGGGATTGGGATACATGGGGCGATTGCAATCAGGCACGCCGCAAAGATAGGGCGAACCATTACCGCAACCGTGGCCACCATATCCACAGCCACCACCACCATAACCACCGCAGCTGCTTTTGTTGAACAACAGCTTAGCGCCGCAGCTTTGTCGGCCTTCGGTATCGCAGCCAATGCAGAAATTGGGCAGGAAGATCGGCAGTCGAGGTAACGGCAGCCGAACACAGGGACGATACACATCAAAACAGATGGCTGAAGCAGTTGATTGCTTCACGCCCACGAACGCCAGGGCAATAATGCCCAGCACAAGAATCCTTTTCATCACCTTCCTCCATGGGGTGGAGTTGCATCATGCGGTCAGGGCGGAGCGCCTCGCCGCCACACTACATCATGCCCCATGACACCACGACTCCAAATGCAACAGTCACAAATTCTCTCAGGTCGATAAAATCGTCTAACGAATCATTGCATTCTTCTGCAGTAACCTCAGATAAGGTGATACACTCAAACATGCAAAAGGTGGAAGTTGATATGATATTTTTTGACATTCAACGACGAATTGATTCAAGAAATAATAAAACCCACTCAACAAGAGTGGGTTTTATGGTCTTCACACGAGATTATCTTGCTCGATACGTAATGCGGCCTTTGCCCAGATCATAGGGCGACAACTCTACGGTCACTGCGTCACCGGGAATGATGCGGATAAAATTCTTACGCATGCGGCCTGATACATGTGCCGTCACTAACTGACCGTTTTCCAGCTCTACTCGAAATTGAGTATTCGCCAAGGCTTCGCGCACCTTGCCGTTGACTTCAATCCCTTCTTCCTTCGCCATTATGGAACCTCGTAAATCCTGCAAAACATACACTTTGTATATTTAATGCAATTGGAACAAATTCTTCAAGCCCAAGTGAAACCGAATTGATTTCCTGCATGAGTATTATTGCGTGGGAGGTTGCATCGAGGTTGCTGAAGAATTTTCTTTGAGTCCGGCCAGCAATGCTTTGGCTTCTATATTATCTGGGTATTGCTGCAAAACCCTGCGGTAGAGCCCGCCAGCCCGATCATACATCTGAAAATCCTGATAGAGTTTTCCCATTTCCAGGAGAGCATCTTTTTGATCTGGTTTGATAGTCAACGCCTGTTGCAGATACTTTTGAGCAGCGGGCTGATCTCCCTGCAGTCTGGTGAGCCAACCTAATTGCGTGAGTGCATCAGCTGATTGGGGACTGGTTTTTACCCAGCTTTCGGCATCCGCAACCGCTTCATTCGTTCGCCCCTCCGAAACAAGCAGCAGATAATAATTATGCCTGCATTCAGCGTGATTGCTGTTCCGTTGTAAGGCCTGACGGTAATACTGTTCCGCTTCCTTTATCTGACCATGCTGGTGATAGGTCGTTGCCAGGTTGTAAAGTGTATCTGGGTTAGTAGGGTCCTGCTTCCACGCTTCAACAAATGACGAGTGAGCCTGTTTCAGGTTGTTCTGGGCAAGATACTCCACCCCCTGCTCATTCAGTTGTCCTGCCCCAGAGGTATTCCACCCCGAACATCCTGAACCGAGCAGGATCAGAGTCAAACTGAGGTGGTTGATACGTCTTGCCATTTCGATACTATTTGCCCGGATTATCGAGGCGGCACCATAAGCACATTTGATTATCTTGAAAAGGCGAATTTCGCTTGAAATACAGCCATCCTGTATGGTTACAATGGTTTACGCCCTAAAATACAGGCTAGTACCTATTTCATGAGGCTGAAATGACCAAGAATAAAATCTCGGTTATGGCAATGTTCTTACTCGTATCCTGTTTCTGGATCGCTTCCCCAACAACGTCTGCCTTTGAAAAACCATCTTCCAACACTTCACGTGACGTTGAGATCATTCGTGATCTGCCCTACATCGATACCCCCGAAGCTGATCCGATCAAGCATAAACTCGATCTGTATCTCCCCCCTGGCCGCAAGGACTTTCCTGTCCTTGTTTTCGTGCATGGTGGTGGCTGGACTCACGGCGACAAGAAATTCTGGTTCGATATTTATGGCAAGTTCGGATTGGCATTTGCCAAAAAGGGGATCGGCGTAGCAGTGATCAATTATCGCCTGATTCCCAAGACCACGCACGAGCAACAGGTTCGCGATGTGGCAAAAGCCATCTCGTGGGTCAGTCGTAACATTGGCAAATATGGGGGCAACTCAGGTCAGTTGTTTCTAGCAGGGCATTCTGCAGGCGGCCATCTGGTTTCCCTCATTGGCTGCAACTCCGAATGGCTTCGTGAAGCAGGATTGGAAACGAATCTGATCAAAGGCATCATTTCCATCAGTGGAGTATTTGATGTTCGACCCGATCTCCTGCTGTTTAATGTTGTCTTCGGGAAGAGCACTCAAGATCGCGAAAAAGCATCTCCCATCTCGCATGTCAAACCGGGGTTGCCTCCCTTTCTGATCCTGCATGGCGACTATGAATTACCGCAATGTGACGGCACATGTGCAAGGCAGTTCTTTCACAAACTGGAAGAGTGCCATGTCAATTGCAAGCTGCATTCCATATCTCAGCGCGATCATATGTCCATCATTGCACGCATTTCGGAAAACAATGATCCTGCACAGCAGACCGTGCTGGAGTTCATCCAATCACATAAGCCATGAAACCGGTTACAGGCAGACTGGCTCCATCACCCACCGGCAGTCAGCATATCGGTAATGCTCGCACCTATCTGGCAGCCTGGCTGTCATCGCGTCAACAATCAGGCAACATCAGGCTGCGTATCGAAGATATCGATTCTCCCCGCACCAAACCCTTTGCCGTGCAGCAGGCACTCGATGACCTGCAATGGCTCGGCCTGCAATGGGATGGACCACCTGTTGTCCAGACCACACGCATGGAACTCTATCAGAATGCCTTGGATCGGTTAAAGGCAAGAGAACTGGTATACCCATGCACCTGCACCCGCAAAGATATTGAACTGGCTGCCAGCGCACCGCACGCTGAGCATGAACTGCCACCCTACCCTGGCACCTGCTCCCATCGTAATGCTTCTGATGCCAAAAAAATCACCAATAAACCCTACGCCTGGCGGTTTCGTTCCTCCAACTCAGCACTCTCGTTTTATGATGACTTTGCAGGACAGCAGAATCTGAATGTTGCCTACGGCGGAGATTTTGTCGTCTGGAAGAATAACGATACTCCCGCCTATCAGCTTGCCGTGGTAGTTGATGATGCGGAAATGGGGATCACCGAAGTCGTTCGAGGCGATGACCTGATCCCCTCGACCCCCAGGCAAATTCAACTGTACGAGGCTCTGGGTTTGCCGATGCCTCGGTTTTATCACATTCCACTCGTCATCGGTACCGATGGCCATCGCCTGGCCAAGCGGCATGGCGATGCACGAATCTCCACTTTTCGCGAGCAAGGTCTGCCTACAACCACTTTACTCGGCCTTCTCGCCTATTCGCTCGGAATGCAGGATCGATGCGAACCAATCCAATTAGGTTCACTACTTCAAACTTTTCAAATTCAGGCGGTTCCGAAATCACCATTTGTCATGACTGATGAACTATTGCGGAACCTGAATTGACTGGTTCTTAATGTCCTCCCAATGCTGGCAGCCACAGTCGGGCAATCTCGAAGAATAAAACAATTCCTGCGACATCAACCGCCGTGGCAACAAACGGACTCGATGCCAGTGCCGGATCCCAACCAATGAACTTAAATAGCAACGGCAAGAGGGCACCAACCACAGTTCCTATCAGACAGATGCCTGCAACTGAGGTTCCCACGATGGCAGCCAGGCTCCAGCGGTCTACCTGCTTCACGCTATACAGGCATTGTGCAGGAAACTCGACTATTTGATTACCATTGACTGTAGTCGACTTTAAGGGAACAGAAGTATCTTTTCCAGCCGGCAAGACTACTTCAGCATCAACTTTGGTTCGCACGCCAACTTCCTGCAGGGTGCCAGCGGGTATGACATACTTGCCAGGCGACGATTGCTTCAGAGATGTATCAGCAGGTAACTGAACGCGAAATGCATTTGCTCTCTGATCTTCGCTGTTGATGGTAGACTCTTTGGTAAATGAAGCACGCACCCAGCCTATGGCGCCAAGCGCCACCCCCAGGGCCAAACCCATAATCAGCTCTTTTCGAAGTATCTTCCACCATTGCTGGGGTGTTACTTGCCTTAATGCCAACGCTCGCGTGATGAGTGTAGCCGCCTGAGAACCGGAATTGCCTCCTGTTGAAATGCACAGTGGGATAAACAGGCTTAATACCGTAATAGCTTTGATGGCATCTTCATAACGTTCCAGTGCAGAGAAGGTAAACAATTCCGCAATGAAAAGAAGCGAAAGCCAGAATACACGCTTCCGCCAGACATTGAGGAAATGCGACTCCATATAGTTTTCACCCAATGGAACCATACCGCCCATGCGCTCTGCATCTTCGGTGGCTGCTTCCACGAGCACATCAACCACGTCATCATGGGTAACGATGCCAATCAGCCGATTATCCGAATCCACCACCGGAATAGCCAGCAAATCATATCGTGCCAGTTTCTGGGCTACTTCTTCACGATCATCCTCTGCTTTGACTGTATAAACGTCCGTCTCCATGACATCACGTACCAGCGACTGTCGCTGCGCCATGATTAAATCACGCAAACTGGCGATTCCCAACAGGTGGCGATCGGCATCGAGAACATAGACATAATAAAGCGTTTCTGCACTGGGGGCCTGCAACCGCAATCGCTCCAGCGCGTCCGCCACCGTAATATTCTCGGGCAGCCAGGCATAATCGGTGGTCATCACGCCGCCTGCGGTGCCTTCCGGATATTTCACGAGCATGGCAATATCGCGGCGATCAGCTTCATCCACCAGGCGGATCATTGCTTCCGCGACGGGCGGTGCCAACCTTCGCAGCAAGTCAACACGATCATCATGCGACATCTTCTCGATGAGTTTGGCCATGTTTTCACGGCCAGTGCCCAGCGCCAGCTCTTCCTGCTTATCGTGTGGAAAATATTCAAACACTAGAGCTTGCTGATTCATGGGGCAGGCGCGAAGAAACGACCAGACTTCAGGCGGAGTAAGATTGTCCAGCGATTCCGCTACGGTAGCCGGGTGAATATTTTCAACAAAGGCTGCCATGCCTGCATGATCCTGCTCTTCCAGCATCATGCGTACTTCCGGACTGAATAATGGGTGCGGCATAGGCGTATCCTTTAAGAGGCACTTATAAGTACCAAACTACACGCAGTTGGGGCAAGGCATCATGCGAACTTTATTCCTGCCAGTTCAGTCCAAGCTTGTCGATCTCTCTTCGAACTGCAGCAATGTGCGAAGGCGTGGTACCACAGCAACCGCCAATCAATGTAACGCCCGCGTCGGCAAACGACTTGACCATGGAAGCCAACTCACCAGGCAGAAACTCACATTCGAGCGTATCGGTGATGCCAGGCTTGAATAGCAGGGGTAGTGATGTCTTCTCGCGGTAATCTTTAATGATCTGCAAGTGATCCTTCAGCCGCAAGTTGGAACCACAATTAGTTCCCAAGGCCAGCAATCTCATCCGGTGTTGTTCAGCCCAGGTAGCCACATCGCTGGCCATTTTTTGACTATCTTCGCCCGATTCGACCACCCAGCAACTATCGCTCCTGGGCAGTCGGCTGAATGAAAACGATACCATCACCGGAATCGCATACTCATGTAATCGGGTTTTCGCGATCAAGAACCTCATACGATCCAGTCTCATTTGCGTTTCGAACAAGAGGGCATCACATATTTTCAAATCCAATGCACATTTCATCAGCGCCGCAATCGACTGTTCATCATCGCCCATGGCAGAACCAATATCGCCGACAACATACAAATGATCCCATTCAGGAACACGTGTATGATCATAGGCTGCCGTTACCGCTTCACGCGAGTTTTCCTCACCACGCAGATAACTGAGATGTGCCTGAAACGTGTTGGTCAGTAATACTTCTGCACCTGCATTCACGTAGTCTTCGTAAACCACCTGCACCGCATCAGGGTGGGACAAGTTCCAGGCCAACGTGGAACTGACAGTCGGATCGAGTCCGGAACGCATCAGTTCCGTACCCATCGGCCCATCCATCAGAATGAGCTTGCCCCGCTGCTGGGCGTCTTTGACAACCTCTGCAAAAGGTGGCCTCGCCATCTGCTACTCCTGGTTCATGCCAAGTTCCTGCAGCAATGGCTTGACATCATACAACTTCCGCATCGCTTCGATGATGGCAGAAGAATGCACAGCAATGTGCCTGGCCTGCACATCAGTGTAGACAAAGTTTCTCACCAAGCCGTGACGATTGCGATCAAAATTAATTCCCACAAATTCCCCTTTCAGATTCACCACCGGGCTGCCACTGTTTCCGCCAATCGTATCTGCGGTGCTGACGAAATTGAAAGGCGTATCGAGTTTCAGCTTCGACTTACCCTCCAGCCAACGCGAAGAAAGTTGAAAAGGCGGTTTACCTGCATTTTCCTTTTCACGATCAAATACTCCTTGGAAGGTAGTACAGTATGGCAGCGTTCTTCCATTCACCTGGTATCCTTTGACCGTGCCGAAAGCCAATCGAAGGGTAAACGTGGCATCAGGAGCCAATTGCGTTTCATATACTTTAAACCTTGCCTGGGCTATGGCTGAGTAAGCCTGCCGCTCTGGCTCTTCAACCGTTTCTTCATGCTGCTTTCGGAACTTGCGAGCCTCTTCGTCGATAGATTTCACCAGCAGAATCATCGGATCCTGGGATTCCTGCAGAGCCGACTTGCTGCCAGCCAGTCGTTTTCGTTCATCGACATCAAACAATTTGGAAGAATGAACCAACTCCCCTGCCCTGTTGGCGGGTGATTGGCCCTGTAGCACCTGTTTTACAAGCGGATGTTCTCCGCCCAGTTGCTCTGCGAAGAATGTCAGCGAGGCTGCCAGCTTGGAATGCTCTAGTTCTGGATAAAGTGGAGCAGGAGAAAACAACTGCAATTCCAGGGAAGAAAGTGCCGAATCGCGATACTCCCTCAGCCTCTCTCCATTAGGTTTCGCTTTTTCAGTATTCAGGCGAACCAGGTCGCGGGCGATTTTGAACAATACGGAATCAAAAGCATCGCCTGTTTCCAGCATAGACCAGCCGTGATAAAACCCTCGCAATGCTGACTGCGATTGACGAATCGTTTCAATGGCTTTCTGCACTTGCGCAACATCATGATTCTGGTTCGATGCTGAGAGTGATTTCAGCAACTCCTCTTCCTGCTTCCGCTTCGTTTCTAGAATGGTCGCGTCCAGAAGCCCCTGATACTGCCCGCTGAATGCCTTGCGTGCATTGGCCGTGCTGTAGAAGTCTTTCTGGACCCACTTCCGATGCTCCGGACTGCGTTCACCAAACTGTATCAGGTTCGCTTCACGATTTCGAAGTCGTGTCAACGTGTATGGCAACAGAACATCGCGTCGAAATCGCAGCCGCTCATACGTTTCCAGCCGTTGCGTCGTTCCCGGATGGCCGCTAACAAAAACCAGTTCATCGGGCTGTGGTCCATTGGCTGACCACTTCAAGTATTCCTTCGATTCGTAAGGCTTGCCATTCTCGTACACGCGGAAGAAACAGATATCCAGATTGAATCGCGGATATTCAAAGTTATCAACATCGCCGCCAAAGCTCGCAATGTCCTTCTCCGGCGCGAAGACCAACCGCACATCGGTAAACTTCTTGTAACGATAGAGGTGATACTGCCCGCCTTGATAAAGGGTAACCACATCGCTTCGCAAGCCTGTCTTATCAAGTGATTCCTTCTCGATTGCAGCCATAGCGGCCCGCCGTGCTGCATTCGACTGCCCGGCATTCATGTCAGGCTTCACCGCTGCGTTAACCTTGGCCGTCACGTCCTCCATTTCAATCAGAACATTCACTTCCAGGTCAGGACATTTCAGTTCTTCCTGTGGCGAACGAGCCGTGTACCCGTTGGAATAGTAATCCTGGTTAGGCGGACTCAGTTTCTGCAATGCGTCAGCCCCAACATGATGGTTGGTCAACAGCAAACCATGGGGAGATACAAAGCTGCCTGAACCACCGTTGTTCAGCCTGACAGAAGCCAGTTGAAGGTGTCGCAACCATTCGTCCGACAAAGTAACCTGGTATTTATCCTGCAGTATTTTTCGCGGAGGATGACTGAAAAGCCACATCCCTTCATCGCCGACACTGGTCATGACCATTCCCCCGCAAATCAAGAAAGCCAGCAGTATGCGAAACATGTCGGAATCCCAATGGAAGTCTGCACCTTTAGGTTGAGTTTTAGTTTACAACTTGCATGGTAAATGGAATGCAATCTCATCTGCGAGGTCATAAAACACTCTTCCCAGCTTGTGATGAGGATGCTTCATGCCTGCACGCATTGTACTCTCGCCGCGCAAGGCTAAACCCTTTTACGCCCGGCATCCATGGGTCTTTCCAGGCGCCATCGCCGAGACAGAAGGCACTCCGCAGGATGGTGAAGCAGTCGAAGTCTATTCCCACGGCGGCGCCTTTATCGCCCATGGATTGTTTAACAGTAAAAGCAGGCTCCGAGTCAGACTGTATTCGTGGAATTATGAACAGCCTATAGATGAAGCGTTTTTCCATAAACAACTCAACAAAGCGATCTCGTTCCGTCGCGACACCCTCAAACTGACTGGGCCCGGCCTGGCCGCACGGCTGGTTTTTTCAGAAAGCGATGGTCTCAGTGGCCTGACGGTTGATCAGTATGATCGCTTTCTGGTGGTGCAATTCACCAGTCTAGGACTGGTTCAGCGTAAACAGTTAATTTTTGATCAGCTCCAGCAACTGGTTCAACCTGAAGGTATCTATCTTCGCACCGAACGAGGCATGGGCGAGCAGGAAGGCATCGAACTGCAGGACGAGTTGATTTCCGGCAAGTTGCCCGATACACCACTAACCATCAGAGAAGGCGAGGTGCTGTTCGAAATCAACCTGCAGGAAGGACAGAAGACCGGCTTCTACCTTGATCAGCGTGATAACCATCAGCGTGTCGCAAAGTACACTCCAGGCCGCACGATGCTCGATGCCTTCAGCTACAGTGGTGGCTTTGGACTGCATGCCGCCCGTGCAGGTGCCACCCAGGTAACTTGCGTGGATGGTTCAGAAAATGCACTCGAACTCGGCAAGCGCAACGCAGAACTCAATCAGGTGAGCCATCTGATGCAGTTTTTCCGTTCCGATGTTTTCAAATATCTGGAACAACAGGTACAGGCTAACGCCAGATACGATGTCATCTCCCTTGACCCACCCAAGTTTGCACGATCTCAAGCTGCAGTGGAAACTGCCCTGAAGGGTTACCGCCGATTGCTGGCCTTATCTTTGCAATTGATTAACGATCAGGGTATTCTGGTTCTTTGCTGCTGCTCAGGGCTCATCAAGATGCATGAACTGGAAGAAATTTCAGCCCAGGTTGCTACGGAAGCTAAGAAGCCTCTTCAGATTCTTGAACGGCATGGCCAACCGCCTGACCATCCTGTTTCACTGGCGTGTCCCGAAACTTCGTACCTCAAATGCCTCATTTTCAAAGTTGCATGATTTAAATCAGAAATGGATTCGATACCATCTCTTCACCCGTCGTCGTTTCATCGCCATGCCCCGGATAAACGATGGTGTCCTCCGGCAAACTGAACAGCTTCTTTTTTATCCCCGTAATCAATTGCTGATGATTGCCGTTGGGAAAATCCGTTCTGCCTATGCTGCCTTGAAACAGTGTGTCACCACCAAACACGATATGTGGTTGGCGGTCAGTCAGGACAAAAACGATATGCCCTGGGGAATGGCCTGGTATTTCCCTGATATTCATATCAATGCCTGCAAGGCTAATGGAATCACCCTCATTCAACAATTGATCCGCAGGCGGGCTGATGATATCCATTCCAAAAGGCCGGCTCAGATTCAGCACCGGATCAGTCAGCATGGGTGCATCACCTTCACCAATATAAAGCGTCGCCTGCGGAAAATGCTTTTTCATGGAAGCGTTGCCTGCAATGTGATCAGCATGGCCATGCGTGTTCAGGATGGCAACCAGGTGCAGCTGGTGCTTTTTGAGCTTTGCCAGTATTAACTGAGGCTCCAGTCCAGGATCAATCACTACAGCATCATCCCGGCCTTCCAGATAAACGATGTAGCTGTTCTCGGCAAAAGGCATGGACAAAACCGGTATGACTTGTAATGCTGTTTGCTTCATGGAAGTAACATCCAGGGTAGACATCATTCACTATTCATGTTATGGCTTTAGCAGGTAACAGAAGAGGCACACGGAGGTCATCATGCGTAGCAAAATCTGGCTGATTATTCTTGCCTCTCTTCTGATCGTGGCAGTTGGCGGTCTGGGCTTCGCCTGGAGTTACGGACTGTTCGACACTTCGGTGAAGAACGCAGGCTCCCACATCGAGAATAGTTCCAACACCTCCTTTGGCGATTTGACCGAGGCGTTGGCGCTGGCACGAAAAGCCCAGGAAGTGTTGAACCAGATGCCTGGCTACAAATGTGTCTATCTTCGCGATGAACTCATTGGCCTGGAAATGCAGCAAAACTATCTGAATCTGACCATTCAGCATAAACCGTTCAGCGTGTGCATGGAGTGGATTGAACCCAAGTCCAAGAAAGGTCGCAAGGCTATCTTCGTAGAAGGCAAAAACGACAATAAAATGTTGGTGAAGCAACTCGTTCTGAAACTGACTCTTGATCCAGTCGAGTCAATCAAACGCAAGGAGAGCAGGCATACCATACGCGAAGCAGGTTTAAAGAATATGGTAGATCGATTCGTAGCAGCCTGGGAAAAGGAAATCCACCTGAGCGAAACAGCAACCAGATATTCTGATGCGGATGTCAAGGTGATGGTCAGCGGAAAGGAAGTGGTGTACCCATGCCGATGTGTGGAAACAGTACATCCCATGGAAACCAAAGGAAAATACACGTTCCAGCGAACTCTGGTTTTCTTCGATAAAACCAATCACTGGCCTGTGCGCATGGAAGGCTACGATTGGCCTACTTCCAACAGTGGCGAAGGCCGTCTGGCTGAAAAGTATATCTACATCAATGTCCAACCACTTCCGAATCCAAAGCCCGACGATTTCAGCCTGTAACTCTTTCTTTCCAAAATAGAAACAGCGATGGCATGTGCCATCGCTGTTTGAGTATGAATGTAGTGGCTGATAACTAGCCACCAATAACCCATTGGGCATCAACGGGTGTCCAGTTTACCAGTTCTTCTGCCTTAAACCAAAGCGCTATTTCTGCTGCAGCGTTTTCCGGGCTGTCGGAACCATGCACCAGATTGTTCTGAATACTGGCAGCATAGTCGCCACGAATGGTGCCGGGCATGGCTTTGGCGCCATCGGTTGGGCCAATGATATTGCGGCAGACGGTTACAGCTTCCCGGCCTTCCCAAACCATGGCAACTGTTGGCCCGCTGGTGATGAAACTCACCAGTGATTCATAGAACGGCTTCCCTTGGTGTACCGCATAATGTTTCTCAGCCAGTGCACGGCCTGCTGACACCAGCTTCAATGCCACCAGGCACAAACCCTTGCGTTCAAATCGGCCTGTCAGTTCACCCACCAGATGACGCTGCACTGCATCCGGCTTCAGCAAAATCAAAGTTCGTTGCATGTTTCGTATGGTCCCAAACAGAATGGTTATCAAACTTCCAATGACATCTTATCAACTACTCATTTGAAGCAAGACTTGGCTAAGCGCGGTCTTCTGTTTCGTTCGCTTCGGGCAGGCAACTTTGTATGTTATCCTTACCCGATAACACAGGTAATTATCATGCCGATCATGTTACTTTTTGCAGCTTTTCTGCTTTTCACCGTGCCGCCGACAAAGGTTGCACAAGATGACGAGAAGCCTGCCCCAGCTTCAAAACTCCTTGAATCGTACAACATCCCCTATCGCCTGAGCGATGTAAAACACGTGGTAGTTCGCATCAAGGTCAACGGCAAAGGGCCATTTAACTGTGTGGTCGATACCGGAGCACCGGCGGTTTACTTCGGCGATGAAATGGCCAAACAACTCGGATTGACTCCCAAAGAAGCAGGTTTCTTCCACACCTTCGAATCGATAGAAGTGGAAGGCGGACTAAAACTCAAGAATGTCAAAGCCCGTGTTGAAGAACCTTTCCAACTTATCGGAATGAACAAGATCAATGCACCAGGGATGCGTTATCACGGCATTCTGGGATACTCAGTGCTTTCCCAGTTTCAGATCGAGTATGATTTCACCAAACATCATCTGGTCTGGTCCCGCATCGACTGGACGCCACCGCCTCCCATAGCTCTGGGCAGCCTGAGCGAAGGAGCCACCAAGAACATGAAAGCTATGGTCGGCCTGAGCATGTTCGCTACCAACCTGATGCCCAAGAAAGCTGATCCCAAGTTTGTTGCCCGTGGCCAGTTCGGCTGCGAACTCAGGGAAGAAGCAAAACATGTTGTGATTACTCGTGTTCTTGAAAAATCTGCAGCCTCAACAGCAGGCCTCAAGGTAAACGACAAAATACTCAGCTTGAACGATATGGAAGTTATTTCGCTGAAAGACCTGCAGAAAATCATCTCATCGGTGGAGCCGGAAAAGGAAATCGACTTCGCTGTTCAGCGTGGACAGGACAAGGTCACCGGAAAAATTACACCCGTCCGCGGGTTCTAGTCAATCATCTTAATCGGAAGCATTACACTCAGACAACCGAGACACACATGTTCGCATTGCTGATAGCATTGACTCTTACAACTCCACAAAGCCCAGGCACTGATGCTCCTGCCGTCGTTCCCTTTGAGATCATCGGCTCCAAGCACATGGCAGTGAAGATCAAGATCAACGGCAAGGGACCTTACCGGGTCATCTTCGATACCGGTGCCCCGATTTCACTGATTTCCAACAAGGTTGCACAGGAATCAGGCCTTATCAAGCAAAAGGCAGGGTCAAAGACATTCATGGGCATGAATGGCATGATCAAGATTCCTGATCTGCAAGTCGGTGAGGTCAAAGCCAAAGACATCCAGGTCATCGTCATGGATCACCCCACGGTCAACGCTATCGGCGAAGTCGTTGGCCCAGTGGAGGGTATCATCGGCTATCCGTTTTTCGCCAAGTTTCGCACTACGGTCAATTATCAGAATAAAACGCTTACCATGCAGCCTTCCGGGTTTGATCCGGGTGATGTCATGGCATCGCTGATGACCACCATGATGGCAGGCAACAGGGAAAGAAAAATACCACTGTCACCCACCACCATCTGGGGTTTATCGGTAGGCAAGGAAACCAGCGATGAAGAAAACGGTGTTGAAGTGGTGCATGTGCTGGAGAACGGAGCCGGCCAGGAAGCAGGCATCAAAGTCGGTGACCGCATTCTGGTGGTCGATGGCATGTGGACCGACACCGTAACCGATTGCCAACGTGCTTTCAGCCAGATAAAGACAGGCCAGAAGGTTGCCTTGAAAATCCGCCGTGATGGCAAAGATGTCGATGTCAAGGTGACAGCGCGAACCGGCTTCTAAATTGAAGTATGCGAACTTATTCGCAACGTAATTCCTCTTTCCGATGTAGAATCCAGGCTTGAGTTGAATATGCCCGCATACTATCCAGCATCTATCGAACCGAAATGGCAGAGTTACTGGGAACAACACGCCACGTTCAGAACACCAGACCCTGATGAACTTAAACAGGCAAAGCCCAAGTATTTCATTCTCGACATGTTCCCCTACCCCAGCGGGGCGGGGCTGCACGTCGGACACCCGGAAGGTTATACCGCTACCGATATCCTCGCCCGCTACAAGCGCATGCGTGGCTTCAACGTACTCCATCCCATGGGTTGGGATGCCTTCGGCTTGCCCGCTGAGCAATACGCTATTGAAACGGGTACTCATCCCAGGGAAACCACACAGAAGAATATCACTACCTTTCGCAGGCAGATCAAATCGCTGGGGTTCAGTTACGATTGGGGTCGCGAAGTAGACACGACTGATCCCCATTATTTCAAATGGACACAGTGGATATTCCTGACCCTTTACAATACCTGGTTTGATGACCAGGCCAATAAAGGCAGGCCTATCGAAGAACTTCCAGTCCCTGATGATATTGTCAAGCAGGGTGAGAAGGCTATCGCACGTTTCCGCGATCAGCATCGCCTGGTGTATGAAACCAATGCACCAGTAAACTGGTGCCCTGCCCTGGGTACCGTATTAGCCAATGAAGAAGTGATCGATGGCAAATCGGAACGTGGAGGCCATCCAGTTGTCCGGTTGCCGTTGCGTCAATGGATGATGCGCATCACTGCCTATGCAGGTCGCTTGCTCGATGACCTGGAAACGCTCGACTGGTCACATGCTCTCAAGGAGATGCAGCGAAACTGGATTGGTCGCAGTGAAGGTGCAGAAATTGACTTCGCAGTAACTGCTCATGGTAAAGACTCGCCAAAAATTCAAGTGTTCACCACTCGTCCCGATACGTTGTTCGGCGCTACCTATATGGTGCTCGCACCTGAACATCCTTTGCTAAGTAGGATCACCACTCCTGAACAAACCGAAGCAGTAAAGACATACCAGCAGCAAGCATCCTTCAAAAGCGACCTGGAACGCACCGAACTCGCGAAAACCAAAACAGGCGTTTTCACTGGCGCCTACGCGATCAACCCCGCTACCAACAAGCAGATTCCCATCTGGATTGCAGACTATGTGTTAAGCTCCTATGGCACCGGAGCCATTATGGCAGTACCAGGCCAGGATGAACGAGACTGGGAATTTGCAGAAAAATACCAGTTGCCCATCATCCGCACGGTTCA
The DNA here is from genome assembly GCA_016795155.1 of Planctomycetia bacterium. Classification (NCBI taxonomy): domain Bacteria; kingdom Pseudomonadati; phylum Planctomycetota; class Planctomycetia; species Planctomycetia bacterium. The sequence continues at coordinate 65,496 of JAEUIE010000019.1, forward strand.
GACACCTGCAGACTTTACGGGCAAGGCTTTCACCGAAGATGGGCCTGCCATCAACAGTGATTTCCTCAACGGGCTGCATGTTACTGATGCCAAGCAGAAAATGCTTGCCTGGCTCGAAGAGAAACAGATTGGCACGCGACGCATCAACTACAAACTCCGAGACTGGCTCTTCAGCAGGCAGCGCTATTGGGGCGAGCCCTTCCCCCTTCTGCACAGACTGGGTGCGGATGGCGAACCGGATGGTATTATTGAGCCACTCAACCCTGAGGATTTGCCTGTCACGCTTCCTGAAATGACAGACTACAAGCCCTCAGGCAAACCGGAACCACCACTGGGTAAAGCCACCGAGTGGCTCACCGTTCAAAAGAACGGCCACACCTATCGCCGTGAACTGAACACCATGCCGCAGTGGGCAGGTTCCTGCTGGTATTACCTTCGCTACATCGATCCACGTAACGATAAAGCCTTTGTTGATCCAGCGAAAGAACGCTACTGGATGCCTGTCGATCTTTACGTTGGCGGCGCGGAACATGCTGTTCTCCATCTGCTCTATGCCCGGTTCTGGCACAAGGTGCTGTTTGATCGTGGCTACCTCTCAACCAGCGAACCATTCCAAAAGCTGATCAACCAGGGCATGATTCTGGGAGAAATGGAGTTCCATATCACTCCAGAACTGTATACCGAAAACACGACTGTGCTTGAAGCAAAGAACCTGCTCGCAGTGCACATCAAGAATGATGAAGAAGATTTCTACGTCATCAAAAACCCGCCTATCTCAGCAGGGAGTGTGCCAAGCAACCTCAGCGAAGATCAAACGGAAAAACGCAAAGGGATGTTCTTCCTCAAAGGCACGCAACTGCCTTTGCTGGGCCGTTCGGAGAAAATGTCCAAGAGCCGAGGCAATGTCATCAATCCCGATGATATTGTCAAAGCTTACGGAGCAGATTCGCTGCGGCTTTATGAAATGTTCATGGGGCCTCTCGAAGCTACCAAACCCTGGAATACCCAGGGCGTTGAAGGAGTGTTCCGATTCCTTTCCCGATGCTGGCGGCTGATCGTTGATGAATCCAGTGAGCAAGTTTGCTTGTCCCCCACTGTCACCGATGATGCTCCAGATGAGGAAACACTTCGCAAACTCCATCAGACCATCAAGAAGGTAACCGATGATTTAGAAGGAATGCGGTTCAATACTTCCATCTCAGCCTTGATGGAATTGAGTAATCATCTCGCCAGGTTGGAGAAGAAACCACGATGGGCGATGAAAACACTGGTTCTATTGCTGGCCCCCTTTGCTCCACACCTGGCTGAAGAACTGTGGCAGGTGCTGGGCCACTCCTCCACGCTGGCATATGAAGCCTGGCCTGCTTTTGATCCAGTGTTAACAGTCTCTTCCGTCATGGAAATACCAGTCCAAATAAATGGCAAACTGCGTAGCAAAGTCACTGTTCCCACCGGCTCAACGGAAGAAATCTGCAAACAGGCAGCTTTGGATGATGATCGCATCAAGGAACTCCTGGCTGGCAAAATCATCAAAAAAGCTATTGTGGTGCCTGGGAAACTGATAAACTTTGTTATCAGCAACTAAGGAGTACTTCACATGGCATCCGACATTGCCTGCAGCCTGACTCAGAAAAAATGCAAGCCCTGCGAAGGTGGCGTACCTCCACTGGCTCCAGATGCTGTTCAGAACTATCTATCCGGGTTGCCAGGCTGGCAGTTGACCGAAAACAAAAAAGGTATCTTTCGCACATGGAAGTTCAAGGACTTCCTGTCTGCGATGGATTTTTTGAACCACATTGCCCACGTAGCTGAAGATAATGATCATCACCCCGATTTCCACCTGACGGGATATCGCAACGTTAAAATCGAAATGACAACGCACGCCATTGATGGCTTGTCAGAAAACGATTTCATTCTCGCTGCCAAAATTGATGAAGTACCAACGGCGCTGAAGAAGTAACTACTTCTTCTTACGCTCAATCCCAGACAAACTGATTTGAATTTCCTTCGTATCAGCCGCCTTCACCAGCTTGGCTGACAGCTTGTCAATGAGCTTTCTCTCAATCGATGGTTTCAACTGATTCATCGCATCCACCGACCAGTCACCTATCCATTTCGCTGCTGATCCACCAACACCAGCAACATGCTTAACTTTCAGATCGTCATATGAAGCCTTCGCTCGCTCAGTCTTCAATCGATACTTCAGGGCAGGTAATCCTTTTGTATCAGTACCGAGTTCAAGGCGTGAAGTGCATAACAACTTGATCTGCATGACCGCCTGCCCACAAACCGTTCCGTGAAACAGACGTATTCCGTGATTCCAGTTTTCCTGGGTCACTTCAAAGGTCACATCGGCATCGAGATACAACACGAACGACATCTGATTGTTGCCGGTTATTTTGACATCATCCAAGCGAAGCCGCAAATGTTCATCGTGTGGTGTCCGGAGTTGCACCTCGTACTTTCTCCAGGTACCGTGATTACGATCCTGATAACTGAATTCCGGTTCGCCTGACCATTTCAAGCCAGAGACAGTTCGTTCCTGGTTTCCCCATTTGTCTTTGCCTTGCACCATAGGGTCTGGCATGGCTAATAGCATCGTTTTTTTGAGTGCAGTCTGCAGCGCCGCCATTTTCTCGGCTGGAATCGTTTTGCCTGTATCATCGCCAGGCAGAAGCAGGCAAGTCAGCAAAAAGAGCAGTCCTGGCTGATATGCGCATGTCATTGTTGCTACAGTTGTCATGATGATACTTTCCATAACGCATCATGAGGATGCTGGCAGCCTGCGACTGTCGACAGTCAATCACCAACACTATATCCTACACTTTAGGTTTCATACCAGCCGAGTTGCACATGCTGAATAATATCACGACCGAAGAATCTTCCCGTTACCTGCGTGGAACGCGTGTTCCCACCCTCCTGTTCCGAAACAGCAGTGATGCATCCCGACATGTTGCTCTGATGATTGAAAGCCTGATCAGGCAGAACAATTCAGCAGGCCGATCAACGGTTCTGGGCCTGGCTACTGGCTCAACGCCTGTCGGCCTGTATCGCGAACTCATCAAGCGGCATCGCGAAAGCCAGCTTGATTTCAGCCGTGTGGTTACGTTCAATCTCGATGAATACTATCCGATGGAACCGGAGGACACGCACAGCTACCATGCCTGGATGCACGCCAATTTCTTTCAACATGTCAACATTCGCCCTGAGAATATTCATATCCCCGATGGCACCATCCCTCCAGACAAAGTGGATGAGTACTGTGATCGCTACGAAGGCATGATCAAGCGGGCCGGCGGAATCGACATTCAGATTCTGGGCATTGGCCGTTCAGGGCATATTGGGTTCAACGAACCAGGCTCGACCGATACCAGCCGCACTCGACTGATTTCGCTCGATACCGTAACCCGCCGTGATGCCGCCAGCGGATTCTTCGGCATCGAAAACGTTCCGCACCAGGCCATCACGATGGGGGTGGGCACCATTCTGGAAGCTCGGCAGATTGTTTTGCTGGCGTTCGGCGAACACAAAGCTCCCATCCTCAAGCCCGCTGTAGAAATGCCACCTACCCCTGCGGTCACCGCCAGCTTTCTGCAGGAACACAATGATGTCACGTTCTGCCTGGATGAGGCAGCAGCCAATGAACTCACCGCGGTTCGCACTCCCTGGGTCGTTGGCCAGGTGCAATGGTCGCCACAAAATATCCGCCGTGCTGTGGTCTGGCTGTCGCTGGAGTCAAAGAAACCCTTACTGCTTCTGACGGATGAAGACTTCCGTAATCATGAACTCTATAGTCTGCTTCGTGATCATGGACCTGGCCAGAAGCTGGCCCGCCGCGTCTTCGAAGAGATGGCTACCACCATCTGCTATGACCCCGGCACAAGCCTGAAATGCAGCACCAGCGAAATTACACCAGCCCCCAGCACCACGAAAAAGAAGGTCCTTTGCTTCAGCCCTCACCCGGATGATGATGTCATCAGTATGGGTGGCACTCTGATTCACCTGGTCGGGCATGGCCACGAAGTGCATGTTGCCTACATGACCAGTGGCAACATTGCCGTGTTTGATCATGATGCCCTGCGCTTTGCTGACTTTATCGCAGAGTTCAACAAGCATGCCGGTATCGATCCAGGCAAGTCCAAGCAGGTGACCGATCGCATCAGCGAACTTCTAACTACCAAGAAACCAGGCCAACGCGACAGTGCAGAAGTGCTCTTCATCAAAGGCCTGATCCGTTCGACCGAGGCTCGTGCAGCAGCCTTGACTGTAGGTATTCCACCTGAACGGCTCCATTTCATGGACATGCCTTTCTATCGCACCGGCACTATTGCCAAGATGCCCATCGGCCCGGAAGACGTCAAAGTCACCGCCGATTTGATTCGATCCATCAATCCGGGGCAAATCTATATGGCAGGTGATTTGTCCGATCCACATGGCACGCACCGATTGTGTGCTGACGCCATTCTGGCTGCTGTGGCGGAACTGCAGAAGGAAGGATTAAACCCCGAAGTCTGGCTCTATCGTGGCGCCTGGCAGGAGTGGGAGCCACACGAAGTAGATCGCGTGGTACCCATTAACCCCGAAGACATGGAACTCAAGAAGCAGTCGATCTTCAAGCATCAATCGCAGAAAGACCGCGCCATGTTCCCCGGCGGCACTGATGAACGCGAATTCTGGCAACGAGCTGAACAACGCAATCGACACACCGCAGCGCTGTACGATCAACTCGGCTTGCCCCAGTTCTATGCACTGGAAGGCCTGGTCATGTGGCGAGGTGAAGGACTTTAAACAAATGAAGTTATACTGGTCGGGTGCATGCTTTGCGTAGACTTACGCTAGCCGTGCCAATTCACCGAACAGTTACTTTTACCGGTTTCTTACTTCACCAGGCTCCTGAAATAATTCAGCGTTTGCGACAGGCCTGTTGCACGGTCTACCTTCGGCTCCCAGCCCAGCAGCTTGCGGGCCAAGCTGATATCCGGCTGGCGTACCTTGGGATCATCGACCGGCAACGGCCGATAAATGATCTCGCACTTTTCGCCAACGAGTTTCATGATCTCCTGGGCAAACTGCAGAATGGTGATCTCCGCTGGATTCCCCAGATTCACCGGTTCGTGATAATCGACGTTGAGCAGCCTGACAATTCCTTCGACCAGGTCATCCACGTAACAGAAGCTTCGAGTTTGCCCACCATCACCATAGACCGTTAATGGCTCGCCTCGCAGCGCCTGGCCCATGAAGTTGGGCAGCACACGGCCATCATCCAGCCGCATGCGCGGTCCGTAAGTATTGAAAATACGAATGATGCGCGTGTCAACACGATGTGCCCGGTGGTAAGCCATCGTCATCGCTTCGGCAAAGCGTTTGGCCTCATCATAAACGCCACGAATACCAATGGGGTTGACGTGGCCCCAGTAATCTTCGGTTTGCGGATGCACCTGCGGGTCGCCATATACTTCACTCGTGCTAGCGATGAGAAATCGGGCATTCTTGGCTTTCGCCAACCCCAGGGTATTGTGAGTGCCCAATGAACCCACCTTCAAAGTCTGAATCGGATATTTCAAGTAATCAATCGGGCTGGCTGGCGAGGCGAAATGCAGCACGATATCTACCGGGCCATCAATATTGATCTCTTTGGAAACATCGTGATGGACAAAACTGAACTTGGGATTCTTCCGTAAAGGAGCTATATTCCCCTCGGCACCCGTGATCAGATTATCGATTGCGATAACTTCATGCCCCTCTCCCAGAAAACGCTCGCTCAAATGAGAACCAATAAAGCCCGCTCCACCTGTAATAACTACTCTCACGTTGACCTCATCTCGATACGGTTAAACCCATAACAACTCTGTTTTAGGAAACATAGCATATCAACCAAGAGTTATTTACCTCATGTGAAAATGTTGTGTGGATTTAGTGTAGTTGCTATCGGATTGATATTCGCCAATGTAGAACACTCCTCGTCGATCATCATGTCACAGGAGGCTGCACAATGTGTCGTCATACAAGGCGAACTGCGTTTACACTGATTGAACTGCTGGTGGTCATTGCCATCATTGCCCTACACATGGCGTTATTGCTGCCAGCCATTCAGAAAGTGCGTGCTGCAGCAGATAAAATGCTGTGTGCCAGCAATTTGCGGCAACTGGCAACCGCTGCCCACAATTACCATAACGATTATAACAAATTACCCCCTGGTTTGAACTTGCCCATTTCAACACAGTCAGGCGCCATTTTCCCAACCAATCCATTGGTCACCTCCGGCAAGGTTCAGCAACCTCCCTTCCCTGGCATGTTTGCTTCGTTCTTTGAACTGCTACTGCCCTATGTGGAACAAGATAACCTTCAAAAGAACCTGAACCTGACTCAGCGGGAATATGCCAATACGCTTGGACCAACTTCTACTGGTGCCCAGGTAGTGAAAATCTTCCTCTGCCCTTCCTCTGCCATGAAAGATCGTGTGGTTACCTACACCACCGGCGGCAACACCTATTACTTTGGAATGAACAGCTACGGCGCCAATGGAGGCACGCGTTCCTGGTTTATCACCAACATGACAACGGACGGCGTCTTCTGGATCAACAGCAAAGTCAGCCTTTCACAATTGACCACGATGGATGGAACGAGCAACACGTTCATGTTTGGTGAACGCCATCACTGGGATCCTGTCTACACTGCCATGGACGGCCTGGGTGGCTGGGCCTGGGCAAATTACCTTGCTCCACAGGATTATATCCTCAGCACTCCGGTACCAGTCAATTACACCATCCCACCAGGTACACCATTAACCTTTGCTGTGCAGGATAATCGTATTTCGGCGTTTGGAAGTGCCCATCCCGGTGGAGCCAATTTCGTCTTCTGCGATGGTTCCACCCGTTTCATCTCGCTGACCAACAATGCAGACTTGCCTGTTCTACAAGCCCTCTCCACTCGCCGTGGTGGTGAAATCATCAGTATTGATCAGTAGCAGGCTCTGGCTTTCTCTCTTCTTCCCTGGTGGGAGAGGGGTTGGGGGTGAGGGCGTTCTTTGTGCTTCGAGCACTACTCAGGAAATGTCTCTTCATGATACATAACTCTCGTTTCTGTCTGGTATCTGGATTTCTCGTGTTGCTGCTCGGTTGCTCAGGCAAGCCCATTCCACAATTCGTAGTTACCGAAGGCACATTGATGCTGGATGGCAAACCGTTGCCGCTGGCGCTAGTTGAGTTCATGCCCGATGTCAAGAACTTCGGTGCAGAAGTCAATTCAACTGCCGTTACCGATGCCAATGGCAAATTCGTTATGATTTGCGGTAATACACTGGGCGCCATGGTGGCAACGCATCGTGTTGTGATTAACGAAGGCCCGCCACCGGCTGGTACGCGTGGGCAGGATGCTGAAAGTCAGACCAAGCTGGCTGAGTACACCAGCAAGCTGACCAATCGTCCTATCCCGGCTAATTACGGCAACTTTTCTTCCACGCCTTTGAGAGTGGAAATCACGGCTGAAAAACGCGATCACATTCTGAATATGAAAAAGTAAGAATCCTGTGAACCGCGATTCATTTTCTGATATCCTTCAGGTTACCGGTATATCAAATACCGTTAGTCTGGAGCTATCATGGCTACGTTAACACACGACGTTGAAGAAACACAGGTAGTCACGAAACGGCGTACCACGACGAAGCCCACCTCGCAACCGCTGCCTGTTTACAAACTGATACTCCATAACGACGATTACAACACCTTCGGTTTTGTCATTCGCATTCTGGTTCAGGTAGTCCCCTGTTCGAGCATGAAGGCAACCTGGCTCGCGCTCAAGGCACATTGTTCAGGATGCTGCATCATATGGAGTGGCTGCCTGGAACTGGCTGAATTGAAAGCAGACCAGATCAAGACATTCGGTGCAGACCCGGAAGCTAGTAATCAGGAAAAGGTTCAACCGCTGCGAGTTACTATCGAGCCAGCATGAATTACACTGTTACCTTGAAAGCCCAGTCCCACGATTGCGGAAACTTCTTCAACGTTCTACCCTCTGCAAACTGATCCCAGGGCAACCCTGCTTTCCGAACCTGGATTTGGCGATACCCCGCCTTCTGCAGCCGATGTTCCACTTCCTCACGAAGCCACAGATGCTGGTGAATCTTGTCAAACGTAAAGGTTGCAGTGTTCAGATCGTAGCCATGCAGTTCCGCTTTGTTGGCTGCAAACTTCTGGGCATCCGGTAGGCTCATGCCTCGATCGAGCGCCAGATCGGTCAAGTGCATGATGTGATAGAACAGTCCTTCCAGCGAAGGTACGATGCCATACAAGTGCCCCTGCTTCCTCACTGCTTTCCGCATTGAAGCCAGAGCATTATCCAGTATCGAAACATCGGAACTGACCAGGCTGTTCATGCTCACAGCCAGGTCAACCTTCTGAGACAACTCATCCAGATGATCGAAGGGCAATTGATAAAAACTGATGTTCTTGAGTCCCTTGCACCGTCGCCTGGCTTCCTTGATCATCTCTTCCGAAAAATCAACGGCAATGACATGCTTGAACTGTGATGCAAGCCGTGGCAGGAATGGCCCGGTGCCACAGCCGAAATCGCCTACTACCAGAGATGATTTGCCCTGCATCCCTGAAATGGCGCGTAAAACAGGGTTATGTCCATCTTCCTGATAGGGATCGACAAACAGCTCATCATACTTCCGAGCTACCAGCCCCCAGGCACGCGACTGATCCATGATTGAAATCTAATTGAAGTTTATGGTGGCCATAAAAAAGCGAAGCCAGAAATCGGCTTCGCTTAAGTTAGTTTTACTAATCATAGCTTATTTCTTCATGACCAGGTTCTCAATGAAGAATTCCATCATGCGCTGCTGATTCACTGCTGTATGACCCAGATCAGGCCCGACCTGCACATCAAAGCTCTTGCCTGCTCGTTGAAGCGCCCTGATCAACTGCATGCTGTTATTGGGATGCACGTTGTCGTCCGCAGTGCCGTAGTAAATCATCAATCGGCCTTTCAGATTATTGACATAGGTCATGGCAGAACCTTCATCGTAACCCTTCTTGTTTTCCTGTGGCGTGTACAGGTACCGTTCCGTGTAGATTGTATCGTAGTGACGATAATCGGTCACTGGCGATGATGCACAGGCTGCCTGAAACACATCAGGATGGCGTAGTATACAGAGAATGGAGGCATAGCCACCATACGACGTGCCATGAATGCCAACGCGCTCCTTGTCAAGATACGGACGAGAATAAAGTGATTTCACTCCTGCAGCCTGATCATCGATTTCCGTTACACCCAGTTTCAGGTAAATGGAATCGAGGATTTTCTTGCCACGGTTGGCAGCACTGCGGGAATCCAGCGTTGCCACCAGGAAACCATACTCGGTGTAAGGGTGAGGTGTAATGAACCGTTCACCAGCACCATTGGTTTCCGGACCTGCATATACACTCACCAGCAATGGATACTTTTTGTTCGGATCAAAGTTGGATGGGAAATGGAGCAAACCATAGAGATCGGTTTCACCATCTGCTGCCTTGTATTTGATCAGCTCAACCGTTTTGAAACCTTTGGCAATGAAGGCGCTCATGTCATACTTGGTCAGTTCGGCCAAAACCTTGCCTTCATCATTGACCAGACGAGCCGATTCAGGCTGGTTGTGTGTCTGAATGGTATCAATGAAATGCTTGCCATCAGGTGCAATATCTACCGAATGGTTGAATGCTGGATCGGTCAGGCGAATATCACCTTTGCCATGCAGTCCCACACGATGCAATTGGAGCTTGTAAGGATTATCACCATCATGCGCCATGTAATAAAGTAATCCCTGCTTTTCATCTACTCGCACAATGTTATCCACATCATGCTGCAGGTTGGTCAGGGTGGCATGCAGCTTGCCACTCAAATCGTACAGATAAAAATTCTTGAAACCGGTACGGGATGATGTCCAGATAAACCGGTTGTTATCGCTCAGGTATCGCTTCTTGGGCAGATTCTCTGTCCAGCTAGGCAACCATTCTTCGCGTACTATCACTCGACAGGAACCCGTTTCGCTAGCAGCACAGAATTCCATGATGTTCTGTCGGCGGTTGGTGCGATTGAACAGCAGTTCCTTGCCACCGTTGGGCGACCAGGCGATGTTGTAGACGTAGTAACCAATGGCACTGTCCTCAAACGGCTGTCCGCTGCGTACATCAACCTTGGTTGATTGCTTGGTTGCTACATCGTAGATGAAAAGATCGACCACAGGATTATCCGTACCAGCCTTGGGATATGGCTCGGTATCCATGGTACCCTGAACTTTGGTTTGGTTCATCTGAAGATAGTAATCTTTGACTTTGCTTTCATCGAAACGGTAGTACGCCAGTTTGCTGCCATCAGGCGACCACCACATGGCAGTATTCTGATAGAGTTCCTCACCATATACCCAACTGGCAGTACCGTATTTGATGCGATCTTTTTCGCTGCCATCCGTTGTTACCGGCGTTTCATTGCCTCCGTCTGCGTCAGCAATGTACAGATTCCGGTTCTTGTAAACGGCTTTAACCTTGCCACCAGGCGCTATCATTTCTGTTGCCTGACGACCACGTGCTACTCCAATTTGTGGTGCGGCAGCATCGTTGTTGCGACGACGCCCTTTAACTGGTGCGGCTTCGGTTACTTTTTCTGATTTAGTACCAGGTTTAACCTCCTCTGCTTTCTGCGTTGCAATATCGAAACGGTATCGTTTGCCATCCTTGCTGTACTCAAAGGCTTTGCCTTCGTCTTTCCATGACACAATCAGAGCGCCACGTTTGACCGTGCCAGCCGCCTGGCCCTGCATCTTTTGATAATTTTCGTAGCCAGGCATCGTTTTGAGACGATCTTGAGCCGCCATGGGCGAACCAATCAAAATTCCCATCACCAAAGCTGTTGCGTTCAACACCCTACGAAATCGCATGGTCTTCTCCTATCTACTTGCTACTGGCTACTAACTACTCGCTACTTAAAGCATCATATCTTGAGGAACAGCTTTCGCCGATACATCCAATACAGGATTAACCAAAGTATCAGCAGGATAGCGAATCCCATGAAAAGTTCTTCATAACGTTCGCCGAAGATGCGGAAGAAGCCTTTCCCGAAGTGGGTATACAGAGAGGTTCGAATGAACCCATCAATCAAGTGCGACAGACAATAAATCGCAATCGAATTCACACCAAATACCATCAATGGAAAAAAGAGCTTCTTCAGTGGCAAAACGTCCACCAGCAGCATGAATATCGGCAGCATGACATAGCACCAGCCTCCGCTGTAGAAAACCCAGGTAGGCGTCCAGATGCGTTTGACATTGGGGCAGATATCGAATTCATGCAGAAAGTAGCCAATGGCAATTCCCGCTACCCCCATAACCAGGCACAAACCGATCTGTTTCCATTTCTCCCATGGCTGCTGCAACAAGTGGCCTGCCATCAAACCCAGAATCATGGTTGCCAGTGTCGGTATAAAACTGAGCGTCAGATACCCGCCACTATTGGCTGTAAAGGGAGCTTTGCGTGGAAAGAGATTCAGAAACCAGGTGTCGAATGCCCATCCCAGATTGGCATTCTTCTGCCAGTGCGAAATGAAATCCGGCCCAGCGGCAGGGTATAGAGTCCACGCCCCCCAATAGCCAATAACGATTGCAAAAAAGGCCAGCACCGCAACCCAGGTCTTCTGCCAGCCTAGCAGATAAAGGAAAAAGTAGCCCAGACCAATCTGCGTCAAAGTGTCTTCAAACGTCCAGTTGGTCATGGAGGAGTGCGTTGATCGCAGAAAAACTCCAAGAAGAATCAGAATCAGCGACCGCCACATTGCATGCAGCGTCATTTTGAGAAACGAATCGCCTCGTGATAACCGATTAGCCAACGAAAACGGTAATGCCACGCCTACCAGAAAGCTGAAGCTGGGCTGAATCATGTCATGCAGTGAACAACCCACCCATTCGACATGGGTGGTATGAAACTTAATCGCCTGCCATACGGGATTATCAGGAAACTTCGAGGCCAGCTTCGCGAGTTCCAGCACTTCTGCGACCATGAGGAACATGACGAAGCCGCGATAGACATCAACCGATGCCAAACGCACGATTGATGGCTGAAGCACAGGTACTTCTTGGTTCTGCAGCATCATGTCACCGATCCTTCTCGCAGTTGCGATCCACCGATCTGGTCATCTTCATCATATCTTTTTGCTGACAAGCCCTCAGAAGTCGCTACAGTGTCACTGAACGATCTCTTTGAACAAGGATTCCACAATGTTCAGCCGTACCCTGCTGACACTTACATGGTCTACCCTCTCTCTGCTGACATTGCAAGCAATTCAACCCCCGAAAGACGGAGAACCTGTGCAATGGCCAGGCGCCAAGATGGGCGGCGGGGTGCTGCTCCCCAACGGCTGGTCGCTCAAACCGGTCGGGAGACAGACCGCCCTGGGCGACTTTCCAGTCAACATCGCCCTGCATCCGTCCGGCAAGTACCTGGCTATTCTGCATGCGGGCTATGGAGATCATGAGATCATCATCGTTGATGCCAAATCGGCCAAGAAACTCTGCCGAGTCATCATCGATCAGACGTTCTATGGCCTCGTGTTTTCTCCGGATGGCAAACGATTGTACGCATCTGGAGGTGAGTTTGAAGTTGTCAATGCCTACGAGTTCGATGACGGCCTGTTGAGCAAGCATCAGCAGATACCAATTGCCAAGATAACCGATAAGTTCATGCCCAGCGGCCTGGCGGTCAATCATGCGGGTGATCGGCTCTACGTGGCCGGCCTCCTTGGCAATCAACTCGTCACGGTTTCATTGAGCAACCATGATGAAAAAAAGGTTATTAAATTGGGAGACGCCAGCTTCCCTTACGGCGTGTTGCTCAGCCCCGATCAAAAAACTCTCTTCGTCAGTAAGTGGGGCAAGAGCGAAGTGGCTGTCATTGATGTCGCCGATTACAAAGTAGTAGAAACGCTTAAGACCGTGGATCACCCTACCGAAATGGCCATCACCCCTGATGGCAAACGCCTGTTTGTCGCCTGTGCCAATTCGACACAAGTCACCGTTCATGATCTGGTCGCGAAGAAGACTCTGGAAACCATCTCAGCAACACTCTACCCCATGCCCAAAGTGGGCAATACGCCCAACAGTGTGTCGATGACGCCTGACGGACAGTTGCTCTTTGTCGCCAATGCCGATGCCAACAACATTGCTGTGTTCAACATCGCGGAAGCCAGAGAGACCAAACCGCTCGGCTTCATCCCAGTGGGCTGGTATCCTACTTCGGTGCGGTACAATCCAGCTGATAAGAAAGTCTATGTTGCCAACGGTAAAGGCGGTTCATCGTTCGCAAATCCTCAGGGCCCCATGCCATTGCCAGGAAAGGATACTCGCAGCCCCACGACACAGTACATTGGCGGATTGATGCGGGGTACACTATCGACGTTCGACCTGCCCACACCTGTAAAGATGGGTGACTACACCAAGAGCGCGTTCGCTTGCAGCCCGTTTAAGGGAGAAGTAGTTAATCAACCCATCGAGAATAATCCGATCCCTGCGAAAGTCGGCGACCCCAGCCCGATCAAGTACTGCATCTATGTCATCAAAGAGAATCGCACCTACGATCAGATCTTTGGCGATATGGCTCCACGCAAGGGCAACGGCGAACCCAGCCTGTGCCTGTTCCCGGAGAAGGTGACTCCCAATCATCACAAGCTGGCTGACACGTTTGTACTTCTCGACAATTTCTATGTCGAAAGTGAAGTCTCAGCTGATGGGCATGAATGGTCGATGGCAGCCTACGCTACCGATTATGTCGAGAAGCTCTGGCCGCTGAACTATCGTGGCAGCCCCCAAAAGAAGATTGGCTACCCGGCTGAAGGAGAGAATATTCAAATAGCGCCTTCTGCCGGCGGGTATATCTGGGACCGGTGCAAAGAAGCAGGCGTCAGTTACCGCAGCTATGGTGAATTCGTGGACAACGGTGCAACGCCCAACGATCCATGCACCACCAAGTTCAAAAACCTCGAAGGCCACTTCGATCCCTGGTTTCGCAGCTACGATCTCGAGTACACGGATCAGAAGCGGGCGGATCGCTTCATCAGTGAGTTGCAGCGATTCGAGAAGGAAGGCGAGATGCCACGCTTTCAGATCCTGCGATTGCCCAACGATCACACCTCAGGCACACGAGTGGGCAAGCCAACCCCGACAGCCATGGTGGCGGACAATGACCTGGCCCTGGGGCGCTGTGTGGAAGCCATCAGCAAGAGCAAGTTCTGGAAGGAAACTGCGATCTTCGTCGTGGAAGATGATGCCCAGAACGGTTCCGACCATGTCGATGCCCACCGTTGTGTGGCGTTAGTCATCAGCCCCTACACCAAACGCAGCCATGTCGATTCTACGCTCTATAGCACCGCCAGCATGCTACGAACGATGGAACTGATCCTGGGCCTGAAACCCATGTCACAGTTTGATGCGGCTGCCCGACCGATGTATCACTCCTTCACTATGAAGGCCGACTTTTCTCCTTACATTCACTTGCCCAGCAACGTCGATCTGAACGAAAAGAACCGCCCCGATGCCTTCGGCGTCGCCCTTTCGGAGAAGCTGAACCTGGCTCGGGAAGACCAGGCAGATGATCTGCTCTTCAACGAGATCATCTGGAAAGCAGTCAAGGGCAAGGAGTCGCTAATGCCACCACCAGTTAGGGCAGCGTTTGTGATACCGAAGGAGTAAGCTGATCGTATAATGCAAGTATGGCCAACAAAACCATCGAACTTCTCGACAAACGCACCAGCCGCACGATTTCTCTCAAAGTCGTCGATAACGGCGTAGCCACCACGCGAAGTGAACCCGTTGATCGAGGCAAACCCAGCTGGTTGCGTGCTACCCTGCCCACTGGTCCCAATTACGAACGGCTCAAGGCCATGAGCAAAGAGTTGGGACTTTACACCGTTTGCCAGGAAGCTCACTGCCCCAATATCGGCGAATGCTGGAGCCACGGCACCATGACCATCATGGTACTGGGCGGGGTCTGCACACGCTCCTGCAAGTTCTGTGCAGTCGATACTGGCAACCCACAAGGCTGGCTCGATATTGATGAACCGAAACATGTCGGCGTTGCTATCTCGCAAATGGGTTTGAACTACGTCGTCATGACATCCGTTGACCGCGATGATCTGCCCGATGGCGGTGCTACCCATTTCGCTCAGTGCGTACGCGAGATCAAAGAGCGCGATGCACGGGTGAAGGTAGAAACCCTGACACCCGACTTTCAGGGCGATCTGGGTGCCGTTGAAACGGTACTCGCTTCAGGTGTTGACGTTTTCGCACACAACATCGAAACCGTTCGTCGTTTAACTCCGACGGTACGCGATCATCGTGCCACTTATGATCAAACGCTCAGAGTGCTGGATCACGCAAAAAAACATCGACCTAACGTGTTGACCAAAAGCTCCATTATGCTCGGCCTGGGCGAAACGGAAGACGAACTCAGACAAACAATGCGTGACCTGCGAGCCGTTAAGGTTGATATCTTCACACTTGGACAGTACCTGCGACCGACGCAGCATCACCTGCCTGTTGATCGCTATGTACCCCCTGCTGATTTCGATAAGTACCGTGACTGGGGAATCGAAGAAGGCTTCCTCGAAGTCTTCTCCGGCCCGATGGTACGCAGCTCCTACCGTGCGGAAAAGGTGTTTATGGAAGGCAATTCTAAACGATCCTGACTGGTATCGGTTGTATGTCTGACCAAATGCAGTTCAACTTGATCAACTTCGGGTTGCAACTGCCCATCGGCTTCATCACGTTGATGCTGGCTATTCTGGCAGCCCACTTCTGGACTGCCAGCGGCAGCTTTCCTTTTGTACGAACCTTACTGGTAACGGTTATGATCACCGTGGTCTTTGCGTTGCCCAGCCTATGGTCCTGGCCAACCTTCTTCTCCTCTCCTCTCAGCCTTGCTGCCGCTTTTTATCTGCCTTTCTGGCTTTCTGCCATCTGGTTTGGTTATCGTCTGGATGTCAAAGAAGCCTGGACAATCATCACCATCCACTGGCCTATAGCTATCGGCGTGATGTTCTTTATTTATCTGCCCATCTGCTGGTCAATCGAACGAGAATATGAAGAGAAACAACGTCAACGAAGGCGTGATGAAATCAGGCTGGTCATAAGTAACCGGGACAACTGCACGGCTTCCACAAATCATCGCTATTTGCAGACATTTATTTCCGGTTCTCGAACCGTGGCTCCGCCGGTTTGAAAGTTCCAATCCCCTCCGCCCGGCTTGGTTCAACCATGATGGGATCGGTATCTTCATACATCCCATCGCGTCGGCCGATGAGTTGCCGCATCAGCTTTTCATACTCCTTCGCATTGGGAAGTGAACGCTTGATTGCACGCACGCTGGCATCGCCGAACGCCACCAACAGATCGTCCTCATCGGGAACACTGCCCAGCTTGGGAAGCGGTTGATCATCGCCCAGTATCTCCATGTCATCGGGCTTGGTCCAGATGACCGGCTTGGCGGCTTCAGCAATCATGATGGTGTTGCTGGTGCCATCCTGCACAGTGAGTTGGCCGAGGGTGAGAGGCCTGCCAGGCGTGAACATGGGAGCGAACCGTTGCTTTTGCGGATCAGCAGGTTTCTCCGGGGCAACGAAGACCTGGTAATAGGTCAGGCCGACGCCGGCATCCACGCCGGGCATGGAGTAAATCTTGGGCATCATCGGGATCAGCTTCTTGTTGTGCTCGCTGTCCCAAGGTTCATTCGTACGGAATTGCTTGAAGAGATTGTCCTGTTCGAGGTAAGGCAAAATGGCAACGCGCCAGGACAGGCCCAGTTTGCTATTGGAATTCTGGACATCCTTCTGTGGCCTCATCCCACCGCCTCCAACGTAGTAACCCGCCGAGGGCAGACGATTGTAATCGTTGTGGTAGTTGTGCATAGCTATGGCCATCTGGCGGAGGTTGCTTTGTCGAAGGCTGCGGTTCTGCATCAGGCTCATACGGGAGATAATGCTGGCCATAGCAAGTGAAATCTCCTTGCCGCCTCCCGGCGAATGAAGTGTCATCAAAACTTTGGTACCATCTCGTTTGATGGTGCTCTGGGCACAGGCTTCTGACAGTGAGCCGAAGAATTTGCGGAACTCGCGAATTTCGACATTACTTTCGTTCGCTGCCAGCCGCTGAAGATGCTGCAGGCCAAATTCGCCAGTGAGAGCGAGTGAGCCGAAGAGTCGCTCCATCCGAACTGCTGCCTGTTCCGAATTGGCATCGACACGTACATCGAATGCGAAATCCTGCAGAAGTCTGGCGTTGATGTTCAACTGTTTGATATCAATCACTGCTTTGATAATACTCAGCCCCAACCCGAAAGTAGCTTCGTCGGCAGGGTTCATGTTTCGGCCAGCCTGCCCCATTAGCATCAGAGCATTCAGCTGGTTGTGCAGGTTCTCGCTTATCTGCAGGCCGATGCCCAGTTCAGCATTCCCAGAGGTACTGGCAAAGGCTGTCAAGGCAACGTTGTTCTTGCGTTTGATGATCTTGCTTAGCGTCTCGTCATCGCCGATAGCTGGCGTCTTGGGATCAATCAGGCAGGCATACAAATTCTTGCCTTGGATATTGGCAACCTGCTCCATGACTACGCCATCTGCATTACGGGTATTGCCTGCGACAGTGGCGAACGGAAACTTGAGTGCTATGTACTTCTTCACACTGTTAATGAAGCGATTGCTGTCCACCGGCACACTCGATTGCATGAGCATAGCGAAGCCGGGTACTTGTGGCACATCCCAGCTATCAACCATGATGGTGGCTGATTCAAAGTTGCGACGGGGTATGGTGGTGATCTGTTCGCTGATTTCAAAAACTTCTTTCTCCAGCTTCTTCCACTTCTCCGCCGGCATCCGCTTCTTGACTTCATCGAAGGCAGGATTGTTCCAGAAGGCGTTACCCTTGAGGTGTACATAGAGAATCGAGTCATCTGGAATGAGCCGTAGTGGCGATTCCCCAGCAGCAGGCTGTTGGCCGGAGGATGGCCAGGAACACAGGCCAATAACACCCAGAGTCAGCAATATGAAAGCAATCCGAAGCATGATGACTACTCCCCAAGTTTGCTTCAAAGCATAACATGAGTTCGTTGAAGTTGCCAACAGAATGCAACGAGCTTCAGCAATTGCTGAAGCTCGTTTACGATTGTCGATTTGGTTGTTAATACACTTTGACCTTCATCGGCCCATCAACGACTGGCTCCAGGTCACTGCTGTCAAAGTCAGAACCCTCATCGTGAGATGAAATCGGCAAAGCCGGAATGGAACCCATCATTGCATCCGACGGCTCAAGATCAGAATCGCTGCAGCTCATCTGCTCTGCGACCTGCTCGAGTGCAATCTTGCGACGGCGGGCCATGCGCTCGCTGCCTTCGGGAATCAGGAAGGTCTGATCGCCTTGCAGTAGCTTGCTCACGCCGCGGGTTCGGGTTTTGACATTCTCCTCAGCCGGCTTGTCTTCTGCCTGGTAACGAACCAGCATGCCTTCGTAATTGCGAAGAATGACGGAATCGTTGCTGGCCGAGACGAGGTAGTTCGGCATAAGAGGAATCTTGCCACCACCGTGTGGGCTGTCCACGACGTAGGTTGGCACACCCAAACCTGACATATGGCCTCGCAGGCCTTCCATGATCTCCAGGCCCTTCCAGACCGAAGTACGGAAGTGCCCTGCCCCGATAACCGGGTCGCAATGGAAGATGTAATAGGGGCGAAGTTTGATACGGAGCACTGCCCGCATCAAGGCACGCATCACCTCGACGGAGTCATTGACCCCCTTCATCAAGACGCTGTGATTATTTACCGGGCAGCCAGCCTTGAGAAGTGACAGGCAAGCACGGGCCGATTCGGGTGTGACTTCGCGTGGATGGTTGAAATGTGTCTGAATCCAGACTTTGCCATTGCTGCCGAGCAGGTCGATCAGTTTCTGATCGAACAGTCGCTGGGGCAGCGTTACTGGCACACGGGTTCCAATGCGAATCACATCGACGTGCCGAATATCCCGGAGCGAATCCAGGAAGAACTGCAGCTTGCCGGTGTTGAGAGTCAGCGGATCGCCACCAGAAACGATGACATCCCGGATTTCAGTATGCTGGGCAATATAATCGATCATACGCTGATCATCAGCGGTGACCGATTCCCAGCCGCCCCTTGTCAACGTCTTGCGTTTACGGGTGCAGAACCGGCAATACATCGTGCAGACACCTGTGATGGCGATCAGGCAACGATCAGGGTACCGGTGGGTCAGCCCAGGAACGGGCATATCCTTGTCTTCTTCGAGGGGATCTTCCAGCTCGAAGCCTGAAGGATTCTCCAGTTCCATGGCAGAGGGGCAAGATTGCAGCCGGATCGGATCATACGGATCACCCGGATCAATCAGCGAGAAATAGTAGGGTGGGAT
The DNA here is from genome assembly GCA_016795155.1 of Planctomycetia bacterium. Taxonomy (NCBI): domain Bacteria; kingdom Pseudomonadati; phylum Planctomycetota; class Planctomycetia; species Planctomycetia bacterium. The sequence continues at coordinate 84,922 of JAEUIE010000019.1, forward strand.
GGCGGTCTTGAACTCGGATTCGAGTTTGAGCAGAGAGGTGAGTTCATCGGCCGAGAAAGTCAGTAACTCGGTTAGCTGTTTGGTGGTCTTGATGGCATTTTGAGATTGCCAGCGCCAGTCATTCCACTTTTCGTCGGGGATGTTGTTCCAGTAAGGGTGTCGTCGCGGACGACTTGGAGGTTCCTCTTCATCAAATGCGACCAACGCGGCAGGTCGCGAGGGCAAGCCTCGACGCGCTTCGATCTCGTTCATACTCATCTCCTGAAGACCACGATATCCCATACACACAGGACGCACGAGGACGTCCCGCGGCTGCGGCAGAATACTGAAGTCGCTTTTCTACACAACCCCGATTTGAAGTTTTGCATGCTTTTCTGTCCCTCAATGACGACGACCCCACCTTGTTGGAAAGTGGGGTCGAGTGTCAGTTGTGTTGTAGACATCCAAGTCACGAGTGCATCATGCTCCGGGTTACGCTTCTTCGCGATCAGTCCCACTGACCGTTGAACCAATAGTAGACCTTCTCGAAAACAAGGCAAGATGAACTTGAGATTTTCTTGAAGGATTTTTTGTTTTTCTTATTTCGGTATCTCGATGCCTTGGCGAGCAGACTGCTCTCGAATCACACTTCTCAGCGCCTCATCCAGAGTGTTCCCACTCTGCCTGCTCTGCTTTTGCTCTTCCAATTTCAGGAACTCGGCACGCGCTTTACTCAGTTGATTGATTTCACGTTTGATCTCTTCCCGCATCTTCATCTGCCTTTCAACGTGAGCTTTTCGTTCAGCAGGATTAAGCTTCTTGAATTCGTCAGACAACTCATTCTCCGGCAGCTTGCTGAAATCCAGTTTGGGATCAGCCTGATATCGATCGACGAGGTCTGCTTCGGTCATGCGATAGTTGGCGCCTGCCTTGGCAATCGCACGCTCCGCCGATGCACTCGCGCCACCAGCTCCACCCAAGGACAGTACATTGGTATCCTGCGCAGATTGATTAGCCATTCTGGCAGGTGCAGAACTGCCATAGAATACATAAGTAGTATTCAGCTTGGAACTCAGTTCAGCAAGCTTCTTATCCTGCGGAGCAGCAATAACCATACTGGCGCTGTCCTGCTCTATAGCTGAAAACTTACCTTCAGCACGTTCAGCCAGATATTTCCAGCCTTGTGCCTCGGAATGGTTTCTTGGGCCGCAGTAAATCGTATTGATGATCACATTCTGCCTGACTGCTGATTCAGCGAGGCCTGCCAACTTCACTTCAGGATCCTGATCAGCAGGCTCATTGCCGCATACAAACATGATTTTGAGCGAACCAGGTTCTTTGGACCATTCAAGCTGGTTCAACGCAGCCTGGCTGACCCTTCCGACATATTCCGTGCCGCCTTGCGTGCGCAAGCCGAATAGCTTTTCCGATACTTTATCAAGATCGGTAGTTAAACCTGTTTCCTGCCTGACCCACCCAGTTGAGCGTGAGTAGGTATCGTTGCCGTAACTGTAGAGTGCCACGCGCAGTTTCGGTAGAGGCTTGGCTTTGCCAAAGTTATTGACAATATCCCAGAGTTTCCGCTTGGCTGAATCAATCAAGCCATCCATGCTGTTGGAAGTGTCCAGACAGAGAACCAGATCTACATGCTTCTGCACAGGTTCGTGTGCCCCTGCAGTTCCCTGTGGTTGAAATACCATGACACAATATGTCAACAGTGCAAATACTCGCAACATGACTTTCTCCATTCCAATAGACGTGATATTAGAATGACGAAACGGTCGAGCAGTTGGTTTGATGATCCGTGAAAGAACATGATTTTTCAAGCAGCGAGCCGCTGTGCTGGTTCTTCGTATTCTTCCAGACGCATGGCAACTCGTTTGGAGACACCCGCTTCCTGCATGGTAACACCATACAGAACATCTGCGGAGGCCATCGTTTTCTTCGAATGAGTAATCAGAATGAATTGACTCAGATGCAGAAATTCTCGCAGGACAGAGGCGAACCGACCGACATTGGCTTCATCAAGGGCTGCATCGACTTCGTCCATGATGCAGAACGGGCTGGGCTTGTTCTTGAAAATGGCTAACAGCAATGCAACAGCGGTCAGCGTTTTTTCGCCGCCACTGAGCAGCGACATGTTCCGCATCTCCTTGCCAGGCGGCCTGGCAGCAATCTCCACACCGGTTTCCAGCAGATCATCCGGATTTTCCAGCGTAATATCTGCCATGCCTCCGCCAAAGAGTTTGCGGAACAACTCCTGAAAGTGAACTCTTACTGCTTCATAGGTTTCCTTAAACATCTTTCTGCTGTCAGCATTGATTTTTTGAATGATCTCATCCAGCGATGCTTTGGCCTGGGTCAGATCGTCGAGTTGAACCTGGAGGTCCTTCGCCCGCACTTCCAGGCTTTGCAGTTCATGCAGCGAATCCATACTGACGTTGCCCAATCGGCTGATCTTACGCCTCAGTTCATTGATCTGCGTTTGCACTTCCTGCGAGTCTAACAGCGTTTCAGGAGGCTGATACTCCTGATAGGCTTCTTGCAGGTTGACTTCATGCTCCTCTAGCAATCGGGAAGATAACCCGTCAAGCTTCAGTTTCAATTCACCACAGCGCATCTCTCGTGAATGGATATTATCCACTAGTTGCTGCCACGCCTGACGAATCTGGTGAGTCTGTTCACGAATGCTGGCCGTTTTCTGACGATATTGCTGACCCGCTTCCACTGCTTCTGCTAATTCATGTTCCAACCGCTGCTTCTCAAACTGGCCGGTTTCCAGTTGCGTCTTAGTTTCTGTAATCAGCTTTTCGCTGGCAGCCTTCCTGTTCAGTAGTTCCTCGTGATGATTCCGCAGTTCAACGAGTTCATTCTGACGACGTAGTGATTCCTGCTCGTGCAGTTGAATCTTCTCCATGAGAGCTTCAAGCCCCTGCTGCAGCCTGGCTGCCTGCAGCGACACCGTCATCAGGTGTTCCTGATCTTTCTGCCGCTGCACTTCCATTTCCGATGCCTGCTCTTCCGCCTGCTGCAATTCCTGCTGCAATAGTTGGGCAGCCTGCTCCGCCTGTTGCGCCAAGTCTTGTGCCTGTTTCTCACTGTGCGTCAAGCGGGACAGTTCTTCTTCCAGAGTGTGCAGCTCATGCTGACTGATTCTTACCTCTTCCTGCAGTTCTTTGCCTTGCAGTTCCTTCTGTTGGAGTCGGGCACGTAGCGACGCCGCTTCTTCCGATTGCACCTGCAGTGCCTGCTCCGTCTGCTCTTCCTGAGTGCTGTATCGCACCAGGTTGGCACGCAGCGAAGCAATTTCCATTTCAGCTTCCTGGATAGAACTGTCCAGTTCGATCACCTGCTGATGCAGTTCACGCAACTCCGATTTTCGTGACAGAAATCCTGTTTCTTCCCGGTCAGGCCCCAGGCTGACAATGCCTTGTTCATCCAGATATTCTGCTTGCGGAGTGATCCAGGAATATCCCGGGTAATGCTGCGACCATTGCCTGGCCTGCTCGAGCGAATCGACAACACAGGTTGATGAAAGCAGATGCTCTACCAGCCCTGCTGCATCGGGCTGTGATGATCCGGCAAAAGAAGAAAGCGTCTCGACGCCGTGAAGGGGCGATGCCGTTCGCTGTTGTTGCAAGCGATTCAGTGCAATGTATTGCCAGCGGCCAGGCAACGGCTCTGATAACTCGCTGAGTGCCTGCAGCAAACTTGCTTCCTCCCTGACGACGATTGCCTGAATGCGGTCTTTCAGAATGGCATCCACCAGCCGGGCATGTTCTCGATCTACCAGGATGATGTCTGCAACAATTCCCAGAACATTCGACCAGAGACCTGGATTCTCCTGAGAAGCCAGGTCCAGAATCTGCTTGACGGATGAACCAATGCCCTCCCGGCTTTGCTCCAGGTGTTCCAGTACCTGAATGCGGCTTACTAGTGCACTGCGGCGTTCACGCATGCTGGTCCATTGCGCCGTCTGCGATTCCAGAAGCAGCCCGGCCTGTTCCTTGTTTTGCCTCTGTAAAGTCAACTGATTCCGCAGCGCATCAATCCGGCTGTTTCCGTCTTTCTCCGCAGCCAGAAGGGCCTGAAGATCAACATCGAGAGCAGACAGACTTTCTTTGGTCTGCGAGTGCTTCTGATTGACTCGCCTTCGATGCTGCTGCAAGCTTTCCAGTTGAGACTTCAGGCTGACCTGTTCGTTGTGGGCACGGGCTGCTGTCTGCAACTTCTCGTAAAGTATCGTCTTGCCTTCCTGCATCTTTTGCTTCAGCGAAGCCAGCAACTTCACCAGGCTATCTAGATCTTTTTCATGCTTGGCAACATCATCTCCTAATTCCGTTTGCCGGGCTGCATCTTTTTCATACAGCGCACTTAGAGTTTCTCTCTGCTGCTGAAGCCGTTCCAACTGGCGAAGCAGATTGCCTTCCTTCTCGTGAAACTGTGACAGTGACTGTTCACACGTCTCCAGTGTCGATGCTTCGTGCTTCACTGTCAAATCACATGCGGTCAGCTTTTCCCGCCATTCACTGAGGGACGCTTCGCGACGACGGATGGTTTCCTCCGTCTGTGTCAGCAGCGCTTCCAGTTCTGCCAATTGCTGTTCCTGCAGGCTGGATTGCCTTGATTGCTCTTCGAGTTGCTGCTTCAGTCCAGTCAATTCCTGTGAAGCAGTATTCCAGAGTTGTGAATCCTGATGCCAATCCTGCAGTGCCAGGTCAACCCGTAATCGCTTCAGTTCATTGCTGTAATCACGAAACTTTTCAGCCTTGGAGGCCTGCAACCGTACCGATTGAAGCTGCTTGGTGAGTTCATCCTGAATATCCTTCACTCGCAGAATATTCAATTCAACCTGTTCCAGCTTCTTGAGTGTTTCAAGTTTCTTGACTCGAAACCGACTGATCCCCGCTGCCTCTTCCAGGATGAATCGCCGTTCCTGTGAGGATGCCTGCAACAATGCATCAACTCGTCCTTGGGCAATGATGCAATACGCATCGTTCCCTGCCCCGCTGCCAAGGAACATTTCCTTGATGTCTTTCAGCCGGGTCATCTGCTTGTTGATCAGATACTCGCCAGTGCCGTCGCGATAAACCCGGCGGGTAATCTGCACTTCGTCTGCATCAACATTGAAAAATCGTTTGCTGTTATCCAGAGTCAGCGACACCTCAGCCAGACCTAACGATTTACGCGTGGCAGAACCATTGAAGATGACATCGGTCATACCACCGCCACGCAGGCTCTTGGCTGACTGTTCTCCCATGATCCAGCGAACAGCATCAACGACGTTACTCTTGCCACTACCATTAGGGCCAACTACCGCAGTAATGCCCGCACCAAATTCAAAGATGGTGCGTTCGGCAAAACTCTTGAAGCCGATCAATTCCAGTTGCTTGAGCATGCTTTCCCACTATTGAACAGGCAACTCGGCGCGGGCCAATTCAGTCCACGGAATGAGCCTTGGCATGCCATCCACCACCAGGTTGCATTCGAGGTTGTGTCCAACCGATGCCTGCTTGAGGAAGTCGACAACATCAGCATACGATGCCCCCAACTGCATGCACTGCGTCAGCACGGCTGGCACTGTGGCCTGGCAACGCCGTTTCACCACTTTGCCGCCCACTTCCGTCAGGCTCACGGTACATTCCGTTTCGCCTTCTCGCATGGTCACTACCAGCTCCGGCCCTGCCGTCAGGCTGCAGGGAGCCATCAGACTATGTCCTTTGCCAAAGAAAACGATCTCAGGTTTTCCGGTCGTTGATACATGCAGCATGGGCTTGGACTGTGGAGCCACCTCGAAGATGGCGTAACCCGATTCGCGTGAATTTACCACCTTCAGACCAAGATCAGTTGGATGTGCTGTTCGCAAAGCTACAAACGCACCGTAACGGGTTTCCACACTGTCCTGAGCCATCAACTCCCGCAGGCGTGTTGCACAGGCCGTATCCTGTACTGCTGAAAGTGCTGTCAGAGCATAGGGACGCATTTCAGGAGATTTCCGGGCCACTTCTGCCAGAGTATCAGCAGCTTCCGCTGAGATGCCCAGATAAGCTAATGCTTCTGCAGAAGCAAATCTCACCTTCAGATTCTGATGCTTACAACCCCTCATCAAGTAGGGCTGCACCTCTCCACCAAGCGATTCCATTCGCAAGGCAGCTTCAAAACATTTATCCGGATTGAGAAGGTCTTCCGAGCACTGTTTCTGCCACATCAGTTTCTCTGCTGAACCAGCCTCGTACGGAATGCGTGTCAGCACTTCCAGATATCGCGGAATGTTGTACCGATATTGATCCGGAACACGCAGGGTGATGTATTTGCTGTCCTTCGGGTCTGCAATCTTGGCAAAGCTGCCCGAAGCCTGAACACGGAAGCGATCATCAATGGCAGCGCCAATCAACATGGCCTGGTCTGCCTTCTTGGAATATTCACTGCGAATGAGCAGTGCAAGCGGCCTTTCCTTTTTGAGCCTGGCCCCTGCAACAACCCGCCCTTTTCTGCTATCACTTTCCTGCCCGGTTGCCAGCATCACAGGACCATTGGCAAATGCCCATTCGAAACCGGTTCGATACTCTGGATTACCACCCTTTTCAGAGAGTTCACGAACGTCAGCTACATCTTTCAACGAACTCAGGAGCAGAAACCCACCACGAAGGCTGGTTGTCTGCCGGTCTTCATCGAGACATTTGACTTCAACATCGAACAAATCACCCACCTTGGCGCCTGGCGCAACTTTGCCACGTACCAATACCACTGCTGCTTCTTTCGATGCAAGGAACTCGGTAGGTTTCTCCATTTTCTGTTGTGTCAGCATGCCCAGAGCAGCAGAACGTGCTGGCCCCTGCGGAATATTACCGCCTGTTCCAGGCAAGCCGACCACCACCCCATAACCCATCACTTCCATAGGCTCAAGGCCATATGGCGCTGCGGTTGAACCTATCATGCGTGGAAGTTTCTCTTCCCGTGATGGTAACTGCAGAATCTCTTTATTGCATCCGAGGTTGGAGACAAATACCGGTGCCAGGAGCAGGCAGCCAGATATGATGGGATACAATCTGGTAAATACCGATTTTTTCGGTTTGAAATCCATGTCTTCCCCCTCGACAGTCTGCACGCCAGGAAATGGCTGCAATCCCCCAGGAAGGCAGGACGATAGCGTCCTCTCTATCTGTGTCAAGTTCAGGAATTTGTCATCATTTCTTTTGCTAGAACTAAAGGGCTAGGTCTGGCGCTTTAGGCAACTTACATATTCTGCTGATCCACCTGCTTATCTGTCTGCAAGCCACACATCATTACTGCTGCAATCACAGCAATTGCTGCGGTCACCAGAAATGGCACTTTGGCGCCAAAGTGATCGTAGAGCCAGCCAAATAACACACTGGCTGGCAGCACAATGACCCCTGTTATGAAGTGATACCAGCCAAAGGCCTGTCCGCGTATCTTCGCAGGAACCATCTGCGCTACCAGTGCCCTTTCTGGCGGTTCGGTCATGGCATAATAGAAGGCGTAGACCATGAACAATCCAATGGCCACGTATTCAGAAGTTATCAAACCAAACAAACCATAAATCACTGCATACAACAACCAGCCAAGAATAATCAACCATTTCGGTGTCACTACATCAGTCAGCTTACCAAAAACAAGGTTGCCTCCGCTTTTCAGCAGATGAAACACGCACCAGATGATAAGCAAGTATTTTTCATCAATGATCCCTAACTCTTTCAGCCTGACAAGAATAAACATGTCGCTGGACGCGCCTAAAGAAAATACTGCAATCACCAGCATGAACCACCAGAAATTCCTGCCCAGTTCTTTGACCTGAAACCGGAACGGAGTCTTCTCCTCGCTCGATTGGCGAGGCTGTTCCTGCAGGCCAAACATCACCAGAAGGGTTACAATCATTCCGGGGATGATCGCCAGCAGCATCAGGAAACGCACTTCACCGGGCATCCAGAGCAGAAAGAGAAAGGCTATCACCGGCCCTAACGCAGCCCCCAGATGATCCATCGCTCGATGAAAGCCAAACGCATACCCCCGTTGGTCTGCTGGTGTGGAATCGGCAATCAAGGCATCCCTGGCTGAAGTGCGTATGCCCTTGCCAAACCGGTCGCCTGAACGAATCAGAAAGACATGCCACCATGAAGTCGCCAAGCCTATGAGTGGACGCAAGAGTGCTGGCATGGCGTAGCCGGTAATAATCAGCCACTTCCGCTTGGAAAGTCGATCTGACCATGCCCCGGCAAACAACTTCAACATGCTCGAAATGAAATCGGCAACTCCTTCTATCCATCCAATTACTTGCTTGCCCGCGCCTAACCCCAGGAGAAACACCGGCAGCAATGGCACAAACATCTCACTGGCCACATCGTTAAAGAAACTGGCCCAGGCTAACAGTAATACATTGCGATGAAGCGGTTTCTTATTCATATCCAAGATGGTTTCTGACTAACTGGACAATCAGCTTTTCGTAAGTTGTTCCAGAAGCTCTGATCATGCGTGCCAACCCTGCTGATTCACCAAGATCGGGATTGGGGTTCACTTCCATGATGTAGGGCTGCTGATTATCATCCAATCTCAAATCAACCCGTGCATAATCTCTGCATCCGACTAATTGAAAGGCCTGAAGCGCCAAGGATTGCAACTGTTCTGCCAATGCACTCGGTATCTGTGCCGGACATCGAGGTTGCATGGCCAGGTCATCTGCTGAACCGATATCCCATTTGCTTTCATAACTGACAATAGGCCAATCAACCCCCGGCTGTGGTGTGTACACCATTTCTGCAACAGGCAAGGCCATCAAGCCCTGGTTATCTATCACTCCAACATTAAACTCCGTACCAGGTAAATACTTCTCCACAAGAACCGGCGCCCCATAATCCTTCAGTATCTGCTCTACCTTGTTGCGTAGCGCCTGAATCGTACTCACCACGCTATCCTGATGAATGCCAATGCTCGCATCAGTTCCAGCAGGTTTTACGATTAAGGGCCAACTTGCCGGGACATGCAATACATCAACCGACGAAACTACCTGAAATTCCGCTGTCGGCAAACCAGCGCCTTTCAATAGATATTTCGTCCTGACCTTATCTCGCCCCAGCACCATCGCTTCCAGAGGACAGCCGGTATAGGGAACCTTAAGCCATTCCAGTAGCCCGGCAATGTAATATTCGCTGGCAGGCCTGTCGCCAAATCCTTCAAACAGATTGAAGACCAGATCAGGCTTGTTCTCAGCAATTGACTTGAGCAGCTCCTCAGGCGACTTTTTCAACCCAGTCAGCGCAACCTGGTACTGGGCTTGTTGCAAGACACGAGAGATCGTTTCGACTGTATGCAGCAGGTCGCGTTCTGATTCAGCATCGGGATGATTCGCTGGCAATACCGGCTCGTTATAAAGTATTACGATCCTCGCCATGCGTTTCTTTCAAAAGTGCGTAGACAAAATCGACTGTTGCAAGCTATGCTCTAGCCTCATCCTATGAAAGTTGAAATCCTTCATGAACCATCAATCACCTACAGGCTTCCCGGATTTTTCCATCGAACGGCTAGGACCTGCTATCGTCGAATCCCCCCTGCTGAAGCAGTTTGATGATGCATCAGGATTTTTTGTCGGTGACGATGTGCGAACACTTTACGATACCGTGGGAGTAGCCTGGTCACATGGCTCCATGCCCAGCGAAATCGATGCCGTCAACATGGAAATGGCTGGCCCGCGCCGTTTCATCTATTTCGAACCAGACCAGGTGAAGGCGGGCATTGTGACCTGTGGCGGTTTGTGTCCCGGATTAAACAATGTCATTCGCAGCCTGGTGCTGAGCCTGTCGAATCAGTACGGAGTTCGAGAGATTCTCGGTTTCCGCTACGGATATTCAGGATTGGTAGAAAGTGGCACACCACCGATGGAGTTGTCGCCTGAAGTGGTTGATCCCATCCATCTGAATGGTGGAACCTTTCTGGGCTCATCACGCGGCCCTCAGGAAATTGGGGAGATGTTGAACTTCCTGCGATTGCGCAAGGTCAACATCCTCTTCACCATTGGTGGCGACGGCACTCAGAAGGGCGCTATGCTCCTGGCACAGGAAGCAATCAAGCAGCGCTATCCTCTTTCTGTCATCGGCTTGCCTAAGACCATCGATAACGACATCAACTTTGTGGATAGAACCTTTGGATTTGAAACTGCCTTCTCCCTGGCTGATCAAGCATTGCGAGCCGCTTATGCTGAAGCACGGGGCGTCATCAACGGCATCGGCATGGTCAAGTTGATGGGAAGACATTCGGGTTACATCACTGCTTTATCAAGTCTTGCACATGGCCAGGTGAACTGCGTTCTGATTCCCGAAGTGAAATTCGACATTGAAGGTCCAAGTGGTTTCCTGAGGGTCCTTCAGAGTATTCTCGATCGACAGCGTTTTGCCTTAATCGCAATCGCTGAGGGTGCCGGTCAGGATTTGCTCGAAGACGAAGTCAAAAAGGCAGGCACCGATGCATCAGGCAACCAGAAACTGGCAGATATCGGTATCGCCCTGCGAAAGGCGATTGAAGCCTACGCCAAATCCAGACGAATGACTGTCAATGTCCGCTATATCGACCCCAGCTACATGATCCGCTCTGCAGTTGCTACCCCCAACGACAGCGTCTTCTGTCTGCAACTGGCTCAACATGCAGTGCATGCCGCCATGTCTGGCCGAACCAGCATGATCGTTGGCATCTGGAAAAATACCTTTACCCATATTCCAATGTGTACTGCCATTGATCAAAAGCGAAAAATCGATCCCTGCAGTTCGATCTGGCAATGCGTACTGCAATCCACCAATCAACCAGCATCGATGAAGAATTGATTTTCACTTTCTCCCCTCTCCCTTTTGCGGGAGAAGGGTTGGTGGTGAGGGGGTTAAGCACCCTTCACTTTCGCCATCCGAAGAGTGCATCCGGGCAACTTAACTGAATCGATGAATGTCTTTGCAGCAGCCTCATCCGGGAAAACTGCAAACAACCCCGGCCCCCAGGATGATTGTCCCAGTCCAATAGCGCCTGCAAGCTTCATCATCTCCAGGCGGGTGGCATTCAGTTCAGAACTGTAATCGCCTTGCTGTACTTTATGATAATGCGTGCCTGCTAGTCGGTTGTATTCAGTCAATGCTCTGGCAAAGATCTCAAACTGCCGGTTCTGAACCGCGTGCAGAATTTGATCGCGGATGATGTTTTGCATCTGCCTTACTACTTCAACCTTTGCTTGCTGCAGTTGCGAAAACGCGCTTCGCTCCGATTCAGCAAATAATCCTTGCTCCTGTCCCGGCTCAACCAGCACGAAGGTCCATGATTCTGGAAATGGAATGGAAATCACTGGCGACTGCACCTTTCCATCAGCCGACTTACCTTGATCGAACAGAAAACCACCCTGTTCATAGCCAACTATTCCAATGCCAGAACGCGAACCTCTACCCGTCACGCAAGCCATCTCTATAGCATTCCAGGGTTTGCTGGCAGCAAGACAACAGGCCTGGGCCACCGCCAAAGCTAACTGCGTACCCGTTCCCCAGCCCTGATGTGCAGGGGCATGACGTAATACCTCCAGCTTCAATGGCAATAGATCAGTGAACCGGCTTTTGAGATGATGGACTATTCGCGATACTGTCGATGGATCATCATCCTGGATGTGCCATTCTCCTGCATGCTCAGCTGTTACTTCAATGCCTGGTGTATCGACCATCACACCCAGACCGCCATACACCAGGTCGAGTTCGGAAACCGGTACTGGCGCAAGCAGGCCAAAGTGCAATCGTCGATTGGTCCGAATACGAATCAAGTTTCCGGCACCTCTGGCGGAGTATACTCAGCGACATATTTTCTCAAAAAATCGAACGCGGCATGCTCCCGCTTGCCACCCGTTTTTTCAACCAGTGGCTGCAATCGATCCATTTCGCTCAGAATCTGCTCTTTCGGCAGCAGATGCAGCCTGGTTGCCAGGATGCTTGCTTCAATGACCGCAAACATGGCCCGATTAAATCCGACATGATCTCGTATTTTGCCAGACCAGACGATATCCACATCAATTGTTGCCCGTTCACTGGCATCATCAATGCGATCTACGCGAAACGCAAAATATCTACAGGAATCAGGCAGATAGTAACCGTTGACGTGGTTTGATACGAGGAGCATGGGCCACGGCTCGATTTTCCCAACCGCAGCTTGTGCCAACAGGTAAACATCATCGACAATATGGAACACACCTTCGGGATTCTGCACCAGGTTCTGGTATGTTTGTGAATTCTTGAACGGACGCAGTGTCAGATATTTGAAATGCCTGTCAACTCGTGGCCCCATGGGTGCAATATTGATCTGGCCAACGGCATTCACGGTGGTGACGAGCCCTTCAATAACCAGCGAATCACGCGACATAGTGTTAACTTACCGAACGCAGCAGAGGGGTACAAGCTAACGCAGACAGCATTCCCTGAGCCTTATCGAGAGTCTCCAGGTACTCCATTTCAGCATTGGAATCAGCAACGATGCCACCACCTACCGGAAACTGTGCCCAGCCATCTCCCAGCGTAATGGTTCTAATCAAAATATTGGTATCCATGCAACCGCTGAATGAAATAAAGCCCAGGCAGCCACAATAGGCGCCGCGTGCAGTTGGTTCTAGCTCGGCAATGATCTCCATCGCACGTACCTTGGGAGCACCGGTAACCGAACCACCCGGAAGGGTCGCTTCCAGCACATCAAATGGGGTTAATTCACGTCGCATACATGATCGCACCGAAGAAACCAGATGATGCACACTCGCATTGCTTTCCAGCTTGCAGAGTTCAGGTACGCTGATCGAACCAAATTCTGAGACTCGGCCCAGATCATTCCGGAGAAGATCAACAATCATCACATTCTCAGCACGGTCTTTGGAGCTGTGTACCAGTTCCTGTGCCATTGCTTGGTCGAGTTGCGGATCAGTTCGTCTCGGCCTGGTTCCCTTGATGGGTCGCGTTTCAATTTCGCCAAAATGATTAATCTGGATAAACCGTTCGGGCGATGAACTGGCCAGGATGTACTGCCCCATGTCAAAGTACCCCGCGCATTGTGCCGGGCTTTGGTACCTCAGATTCTGGTACAATTCAACGGGATTACCTTCAAAGGGCATCATCAGCCGCTGTGCCAGATTGACCTGAAAACAATCACCGGCATGGGTGTACTCGATTCCCTTCTGAATGACCTCGCGAAATCCCTCCAGAGTAAAATTGCTGAAGACCCCCTCGTACTTAGGTAATGAATAACAGGGCGATTTCGGACATATTCGTTCAACCACACGTTCCGGCATAATGGGAAGAACTTTGCTTTCCAGCCAACTCAAAACCTGTTCCGCCCGCTCTTCCGCTCTATTCTGCTGCAGCACCCGTTCCTGTTCAGGTAAACCGGTGGAAATGAGAAAACTCTGATGCTCTAGATGGTCAATTGCAATCACCCAGTCGTACCAGCCCAGGCACAAGTCAGGCACAGCAAAATCATTCCAGCGCGGCGAAGGGATATTCTCCAGTGCCTGATTCACCCCATATCCCCATAAGCCAGCCAGGCCACCCTGGAACGGAGGCAAATAATCGAAATGAGCTGTTTGCCATTGTCTCCCTTGCGATTTGACCTGCTGCAATCCTCTTCGAATCTGTGCAGGCCCATTCACTTTCACCACCTCGAATGGATCAGCAGCTAGGTATGAATACCTTCCCAATACCGAATGATGGGTAGCACTGTCCAGGAAAAGTACATAAGGCAGATGGGCTATACGTATAAAGCAATCCCACGATGAAAGGCTGCCAGGCAGATGAATGACCAAAGGCTCAGGGGGTTGCATTGGTATCCCCCTCTTGACCCTTGCGTGCTCGATGACTGATTTCCTCCTCAGTCAGGTAACCCCAGCGCAATGCCTGGTCCTGCACATAATTCTTGCCTAGCTGCAGAGCAAGTTTTGCCTTGCACAGTTCGTATCCCAGGTAAAAAGCATGGGATGCTTCAATTGATGGATCGCTTTTCAGCATTTCATCAAAAAGTTGAAATGGGTCAGAAGAAGCAAAATGTGATTCACCATTCAACGCGTGAAGCGTACCTGTTTCTGCAAACAGACGATAATGGCGGTCTCTGATTTCCGAAGCCAACTGTTCGAAATAACTGTTTCCAAAAGCACGCAGCTTGCGATCCCGCAATGTCAGCAATCGATCATCCACTTTTTTGGGTATGCGTTGATACACAACAGAATGATAGGCCAGGCGTCTGGCAATATCACATTCAATTACCGAACTCCGGGCATGATTGGCAACCGCCGTCGTCAGCACGCTGGATATCTGCCATTCCTGGCATAATGCCATCAGGATGAGATTGACACCGGCTGAATCAACTTCCGTTAACTCAGTCAGGTTACCAATACCCATCATCATCGCGAATGCAGGATATTTCTTTCGAATCTCCGCATATCTCAGCAACGATGCCCCGAAACCCATTCCAATCGGTTCCAGCACCGGATCAATGCGATAGGGCACTTGTCGAGAAGCAAGGAATTCAATGGTCTCATCCAGCGATTTCAGATCATGTGGCTGATCAGGGATGGCTACTACTTCACAGCCCCAGTCAACACAGGCTTCCCGATTGACCGAACTTACACTTAGCACCAGTTCCGCACCGGCTTCGCAACCCCAGGCTACCTCCTGCACATTGAACGTATCCAGACTTACCCGGAAGCCTTCGTCCTTGAGGCATCTAACAGCATCACCGATTTCAAGCCAGGTGTTGCCCGGAATACATCCGAGGTCGATAACATCAGCGCCCTGTTGTTTGAACCTTCTGGCTTGTTCCAGCAGTTGTTCACGGGTCAGTGCAGGTGCATGGTTGATTTCTGCAATGATCTCGATGGAGTATTTGCCATAGTCCAGTGTTGATTTCTTGCCAAACAGTTCCGGCAGGTCTCGCACATCCTGTGGGCCGGGAGTCACAGAAACTCCAGTCGCCTTCTCCAACACCGACCAATCACCCTGGCAAGCGCCCGGCACATAAATATGGTCAACTTTGTCAGGAATCTTTTCCAACCGCCGCATCACCCATTCGGGAGTCATCAACGCTGCAACGGTGATATTGAGCACCAGCAGTTCATACTCGAAGCCAACACTGCTGGAAAGCGTTTTCAGAACATCACGCACTACCGGCTCTGCCAGCTTACCAGTGATGAATAGATACCTGGGCATGCCTGATGTTCTGGGTTGACTGGTTTTCTTGGAATAGTGCCCACATATACTAATTTCAACTTATCGAGCACTCATGACAATGGCGAATCACTCCCCCTGCCGGTTAACCTCACTCAGCAACCTGAACTGGCCTGTCCGCATCATGCTGGCTACTTTCATGGCCGCTGCTGGCATAGGATACATGACAGGCCTGCTGCAACTCGTGGTACAGCATTCCTCCACAGGCGACTCGCTCCCCACCCGCGAAGATGTAGTCAAAATATTTCACGGCCACACCGGTGAAAAGAAGACTCAGATTGAACGACTGATCGAAGCACCTGAAACCTTGCCCTTCAACGGTACAGGCAGCATGCGCAAGGCTTTCTTCGATAAGTCTGATGACTGGAAGGATGCCATCAAACAGAAACCGGAAGCTGAAGTTCGGAAGGAACGTGAGGGCGAAGCTTTGGCATTACTGGCCTGGTTGCGAAATGGTGCCAAAAAGGAACACTACGAGAAGGACGCTTTCCCTTTGCCTGAAACTCTGGCACAACAGCCTATTACCATCGATTTCCTGAAAGTAGATGACCAGGGCAAGCCGTCTACTCCCCGCACAGTATCCATTAAATCGCTCATCACCACCCGTTGTGCAGGTTGCCATGGATCTGGTGGCGAAGTTGCCAAGTTCTCGCTGGAATCCCATGAAGGAGTTGTCAAATACAACAAAGAGGCAACATCTGGGGCCATTCCCCTGCAGAGGCTCGCATCCATCACCCATACTCACATGATGGCGTTCGCTGTGTTGTTTGGCTGCACCGGTCTGCTGTTTACGTTGACACGTTACCCCGCCTGGATTCGCGCCATCTTTGGCCCCTGGGTTCTATTCTTCCAGGTTCTGGAACTGGGCATGTGGTGGCTGGCCCGGCTGGATCCCTTCTTCGCAGAGTGCATCCGCATCTGCGGCGGCCTGGTCGGGGTTGGCCTTGCCATTCAACTGCTGGGCGGCTTGTACGATGTACTCGGACCAAAAGTAAAATCAGACGTCTAACAGGATTACTGCCCTCTCCTCTTTGGGAATGGGATTGGGGGTGAGTGGTTGTTGATAACACCCGTCGAAAAGGAGTTCGATGAACTATCAGATTCGTTCTGTCACACTCAATGATGTATCCGTACTGTGTGTGCATCGTCGCCGCATGTTTGAAGACATGGGGTATAACGACACACAGTTGCTTTCAACAATGATGGATCGTTTTGCCGAATGGGTAACAGTGCGCCTGCAGACGGAGCACTACTTCGCCTGGCTGGCTGAGTCGTCGGAACAGGATGTGATAGCCAGTGCAGGATTATGGCTGATGGACTGGCCTCCACATGTTCTCGATCCCATCGGCCCGCGAGGCTATATTCTGAATGTCTTTACAGAACCTCAACATCGAAGACACGGTCTGGCACGTATGCTGACGGAACACTGCATACAGTTTTGCCGTAAACGTCATATCAAAGTGGTCACTCTACACGCCAGTCAGCACGGTCGGATGCTCTATGAATCGATGAAATTTGTCGAATCCAATGAAATGAAGCTGCTGTTGGAAACATAATGCACTTGAGGACACAGTAAAGAATGGACGCTCGCCAATGGTTTTGCATCATTATTTTCGTCATTACTTACATTGGTATGGCGCGAGGCAGTTTCCCCGGCCTCATACTCGATCGCGTCGCGATTGCCTGGCTCGGCGCGGTGGCGCTCTTAACAGCAGGTGTGATTCACTTCCAGCAAGCTACCCAGTTCATCAACTTTGAAACTCTGGGCCTGCTGCTCGGCATGATGGTGATAGTTGCAGTACTGCGTCGAGCACGGTTCTTTGTCCGCGTCGCAGATTGGGCAGCTTCCAGAGTAGCCACTCAACATGGCTTTCTCTTCCTGGTGATAGTCTTATCCAGCACATTTTCTGCGATACTTGTGAATGATGTCATCTGCCTGGCCCTGCCGCCTTTGGTCATTCGAGTCTGCCGGGATCGTGGCTGGTCTGTCAAGCCCCATCTTATCGCTCTGGCACTTGCTTCCAACCTGGGTTCTGCCTGCACACCCATCGGCAATCCACAGAACATGCTGATTGCAGAATGGTCGCACATCAGCTTTCTGACGTTCCTTTCCCGACTTAGTGTACCCACACTCATCAGCCTGCTGGGTTGCTTTGGTATCATGTGCCTGATGTTTCAGAAGTCGCTGAGTTCCACCATTCCAATCGAGCGAACTCTCCACGATGTCATTTATCTCAAACCCTCCCGACGGCACGACCGCTTGATGGTAAAGTCTATCCTCATCCTGGTTATCACAGTTGCAGGCTTCCTGGCTGGATTTCATTTGGCCACCGTGGCCCTGACAGCAGCAGCAGTGCTGATTCTCGACCGGTTCTCGCCACGATTCATCTGGCGAGAGATTGATTGGAGCCTGCTGCTGATGTTCACCGGCCTGTTCATCGTGGTTGGTGCCATGGATGCCATTATCATCCAGCCCGGGAATTGGACGCAATGGCCACTGCTGGAAAGAGATCCTGTGGGATTGCTCAGTCTTCTTTCCGCAACGCTGTCGAATCTGGTCAGCAACGTACCCGCCGTTCTGCTCTTCAAACCCATTCTCTTATCGCTGCCCGTTGCCCAACAGGAAACAGGCTGGCTTGCATTAGCCATGAGCAGCACTTTTGCAGGCAACCTGACCATCCTCGGTTCGGTGGCCAACCTCATCGTCGTGGAATATGCACGGCGAGACGGCATCAACATCAGTTTCTGGGATTACAGCAAGGTGGGCATCCCGGTTACCATCGGCTCGATCCTGATTGGTGTATTCTGGCTCTGGATGTCTTAATCCCGAAGAGCGCGGCCCGTCAAGTGCAGGAACACTCGCTCCAGCGTCGGTATTTGCGGCTCCATGTGTATCACATTCAAACTGAACTGCCTGATACTCTCTACCGTTTTCACAAGCAGGCTGGACGAATCTTTCATTTCAAGCTGAACAGTATTGCCTTCAAGTTCCAGAACAGACATGCCTTCGATTTTGGATAGATGCTGAACAAATTCCGGTGACAGTCTTTCCAAAGTCAATGATACCCGGCTTGGAATCAAATTGATCAATGAAGGAAGGGTATCAACCACTATGAGTTTTCCATGATCGAGAATTGCCACTCTGCTGCAAAGCGCCTCTACTTCTTCCATGTAATGCGTGGTGTAGATGATGGTAGTACCTTGTCTGTTGACTCGTCTGATTTCTTCGAAAAGATGATGGCGCGATTGCGGATCAACTCCCGCCGTCGGTTCATCCAGCAAGAGAAGTGGTGGCTTGTGAACAAGTGCTGCAGCCAGGTTCATCCTGCGTTTCATGCCGCCGGAAAAGGTTTCGACACGGTGATGGGCTTTGCTCTGCAGCCCAACGGCCTCCAGCAGATTGTCCACTCGCTCGTGAAGTTCCGTCTTGGCAACACCATACAGTCTGCCGAAAAAGAGCAGGTTTTCCCTCGCAGTCAGTGCTCCGTAAACTGCTATTTCCTGGGGAGCCAGCCCAATGGATTGGCGACAAGCCTGATTGTGGCTGGATATCTTCTCGCTTTGAAGCTGAACCCAACCGGACTGTGCATCTCGATAACATGAAAGAATCGATAGTAAAGTGGATTTGCCAGCACCGTTAGGCCCCAGCAGACCAAAACATTCCCCCGCCTCAACAGAAAAGCTCACACCATCCAGCGCACGCTGTGCCCCATACTGATACACGATGTTGTGAAGCTCAAGAAATGCCATGCAAATCATCTTATGAAAACAAAAACAGCACCCATAACTATCGTGGTTACGAGTGCTGTCTACCATTGAACAATGGCACTACGCTGCCTGTGAATAGGTTGCTAATTCCTGTTCAGGCTTGTGCATCGCCATCTTGCTGGCCACTGCAGCATGCAACAAGGGGATCAAAATCTCGTGCTGTCCAATCAGTTCATATCCCTTCTCTGCTGGCCGCTCCGTGACATTCACTTTGCTTCGATACTGACTGTTTTTATCCAGGTTGACCGCAACCATCCCGTCCAGGCTATGCGCGAAATTCCGCACCACGCTGACAGCTTTGAGGAACACTTCAGGCATGATGACAGCGCTGCCCAGGTTCATCCATACGCCTCCAGCCATCTGGCTGAGCACCGTGCAGAGAAGCCTGAAATCGATCATGGTAGCCTCGCCTAGAGAGGATCCACTCACATGCGGATGCATGTGAACAATATCAGTACCCATGGCGACATGAACCGTACAGGGAATGCCAGCCTGGTATGCCGCCAGCACCACACTGACTTCCGGATGCCGCAATGGCAATTCACTCATGTACCGCCCCAGGCCATGTCCTAAACCATAACCTTCTGCCCCCATGCGGGTAGCAACTGCAAAAGCATCCGCTGTTTCCTGGGCCATTCCAAACTTGCCCTGTGGCAACTGCCTGGCGACATCCTCACTGGTCTTTCCCACCAGTGCCAGTTCAAAATCATGGATCGAAGCAGAGCCATTCATGGAAACCGACTGGATGATGCCTCGCTTGATCCAGTCAATGAGGTAAGTGCCACATCCTGTCTTAATGACATGCCCACCCAAAGCAACTGCCACCCGTTTATCCGTTGCAACAGCCCGGCAGATATGATCACGCACTTCGCGCAGGTCTTTCGCTCCCAACTGACTGGGCAGACTGTCCAGCCAGTCGCCCACCGTGGTATCCGGACCTACAGGCTTACCCAGATCCTCTGCAAAAACCTTACTGGGGCGACTTTGCAATTCGTAAGTCACCAAACCATGCAGATCAAACGGGCTGAGTGTTGGCGGAATCATAAGCATCCTTGCGAAAAGAAAGGAACGGATTGATGGAACGAAAACTGGAAGACGGGCAATCCTTGTCCGCCTTGCCAATGGCTTGTTGTATACTGCTCTCCAGCAGTTCCTGATTTCGGGTGACTTCAATGCCGATTCGCAGGAACCAGAGTGGCTTATTGCCTAGTTCATTGCATTGCAGTTTCACCCAGTCTTTCTGTGTGGTGATAATCCAGGTGCCTTCTGGCTGTTGCCTGCTCCAAGCTGCGAGCGACTCAACATCGGTTCGAGTATAGTTATGATGATCGGGAAAAGTCTTCGTCGCAATCATGTCAGCGTTAAGCGACCGCAGCATTTGAAAAAAGCTCTCGGCATTGCCAATGCCACAGAATGCAGCGACACGCTTTCCGTCCAACTCGCCTGCTGTTCGTTCTTGTTCACTGTTTTGCAGATGTAACGGCGCGTGTCTGCACCAAACGACAGGACAGTTGGGGACAATCGTTTTGATCCTCTTTTCGATTACATTGGCTTGCTGAATGTCGATTTGATCCGTTCTTGTCAGCAGCACCAGCCCTGCTCTTCTGAGCGATGATATAGGTTCACGCAGCATCCCGCGAGGCAGACAGTAGCCATATCCAAAGGGACGTGTCACATCTATGAGTACGATGTCGAGATTTCGCGCCAGCCTGCGATGCTGAAACCCATCATCGAGCAGCAGCAGTTCGCTTTCCAGTTCGTCGATAGCTGTCCGTGCTAATGCAACCCTATCTCGTCCCTGCAAATGAGGTACATCCACCAGATTCGCTTCCAGCAGCATGGCTTCGTCATTTTGCCCAACTGATGATTGATAGCCTCGACTCAACAAGGTCACCCGGCAATCCAGTTGACGATAATATCGGGCGATCCATTCAACAACTGGTGTTTTGCCTGTGCCGCCTACCGTAAGGTTGCCTACCACTACCACCGGCACATCGACACGATGCTGACGCAGCATACCAGCATTGTACATCCAGTTCCTGATGATCATGACCAGGCCGTAACCGAAACTCAGAACCAGAAGTATGCTCCTCAGCCCACCTGCAGCCAGTCCTTGTTTCTTTCCGGATATCAGTTGCTGCCACGATTCAACATCAAACTTCACAATTGCACCTGCAGGCACGAGCTTTTCAACTTCCACTCTTGAGGAACTTATAGCTTAAATGTGCAAACTGGTTCAATTCCATTCTTCCCCAGCAATGCAATCCGGCGTGCAATTGCTATTGACCTGATTCCTCTATTTCTTCTGACCTGCAATAAGCTATGGTTGGGTATTCTGGAAGAACTGGTACACCGAGATGCATATGATTCGCTGGATCGCCCTGGCTGCTGGCCTGGCCATGATGACGGCCAGCGCTCTGTCTCGTGAATTTGAACGAGTGCAGTTAACCATTCCACTTTCGATGGCCATCGGCTTCATTGTGGCTCGCTGGCTGACACAACAGCCTGCCAGGCAACTCCAATTGTTCTGGGAAGAGGTTGGCACCAAACGCATACATTGGGTGATCCCATCCATCTTCACATTATTCCTCGCCTTGCTGCCCAGCCTCATTCGTGGACACTTCCCTTACCCGGGCAATCATGATGAACTTTCCTATCACCTGGCAGCAGACACTTATGTACATGGAAGATTTAGTAACCCGACACCTGCCGGTTGGGAGCATTTCGAGAGCTTTCACATCAATGTCGTTCCAGGCTATCACTCCAAGTATCAACCCGGCATGGGCATCGCACTCGCTGTCGGCCAACTTTTGGGGCATACCTACTTTGGTGTGTTGCTAGCCTTACTGCTGGCAACCAGTGTCCTCTCTTGGACGTTTCAACAATGGCTACCAGCACGCTGGGCCTGGCTGGCTTCAATCCTGGCCGGCCTGCTGATGTCTAGCAACTGGAGCGATTGCTATTTCGTGGGCGGCCCACTCGCTGCCACAGGTAGTGCACTACTGCTGGGTACATATCGGCAACTTTGGCATCGTCCAGCACGTTCAATCGACGGACTATTCCTGGCGATGGGATTAGTGCTGCTGGCATGGACTCGACCGTTTGAAGGCGTCATTGTTTCAACGTTGATCGGCATACCCACTCTTTATCTTCTCCTTAGCAAGACGAACCGAATGAACTTTCTGTGTAAGGTCATGCCTGCTGCATTACTGGCTTTAGTTCCAGCAGGTTATCTCCAACTGCAATTGAATAAAGCATGTACAGGCAACAAGTTCCTGATGCCTTATCTGGAACATGAACGGCAATATGGCAGAACTCCGCTGTTTCTGATCAGTTCTCCACGTCACGAAATACCGGCTTATCAGCATGAACAGATTCGCTTGTTCAATCAACAAATGTTTGAATGGTATGAAATGCAGCGTAACCCTGCTCAGTGGTTTACCATTGCCCGTTTCAAATTCGGTGTGGCGTGGACCTGTTTTTTCGGTTTGCTCTGGCTAATACCCCTAGCAACACTGCCAGAGTTGCTTGAGCGAAAAGATACAGCCTTTCTGCTGCTGATCTGGGTAGCCACTCTGACCATACTGACGAGTGTCTCCTGGTTTCTGCATCATTATGCTGCACCGGCCTTCCCAGCCTGGACGATGGTGATTGTCTTCGGCATACGTTTTCTCTGCTTCTGGAAATATCGCAACTTTCGACTTGGGGTTTTTATTGCAATCATGCTACTCACTGGCTACGTCAGCCAGGTCGTCTTTGAACGCGCCATGGCGGGTGTTCAGTCAGGCAGCGCATGGACTGAACAGCGTGAAAAGATCAAACGCGAATTGTTATCACAAGGAGAGAAGCATCTCGTGTTGTTGACATATGGCAAAGGGCACAACACCGGCCAGGAATGGGTATACAACAACGCCGACTTGGCCAACCAGCCAATCATTTGGGCACGTTCTATTACAGATGCAAAAAACGACACCTTGATTGGCCAGTACCCCGACCGCATCGTCTGGCATCTGCATGCTGACAGTAACAATCAAGACAAGCCGATTTGTCTTGAGCGGTATGGCAACTCACGTCAATTTCAACGACGAACCACTAACAATTTCAGTAATTGATCGACTACAATCTGAATGAACAATGAATCGTTGATGTGTCGATGTGACTCTATCAATTCAATCGCGGGTGATTTCCAGAGTAACAGGCTATCCAGCAAGGCCTGATTCATCTGGCTGTCATAGTCAGGCTGTTCTGCAACATCCCACGACGACAATCCGCCTCGCGGGAACACTATTTTCACAATGCCATGGCTGGCGCTCGCTTTGAAGGCTAACTCTTTTCCGAGGGCATCACAATCTTCTGCTGAGGTGCGAATCAGCGTGGTAACCTGATCCAGCGCCATCTGTTCCCTGTCGATGGGAACAGGATCATTGCTTGAGACAATGACGTGATCCAGGCACCCAGGCACAATTACCTGTGGGATGCCTAGCATGGCGGCTGATGTTAATCTTTCGGGCACGACTTTAGGTCGAACCCCCAACTGCATAGCAGTCAGATCACTCAGACTGAGTTCAAGTACTGCGGCGATGGATGGGTTATGTAGTAACGTGTTTTCGAATGATGATTGCTGTTCACCTGTCATGGTAAACAACTGCGATCGCCAGCCACTGCGGCGAAGCATCTCGACTGCATGAAATGCACCCACTTCGACTGCAGGATCTACACTGATGGCCACAAAACGGTTAAGACTCATTCAATCTTCCCAGCCACCCTGCTTCGCAATACCCCAATTCAATGTATGAAAGAAATGGAGAAGGTGTTGGCAACGTCGTACCTGTAAAGTAAGCTAGTGAGTAGAATTGGTTGAGTACCGCTACTCATCGAGAGCCCCATGCGAACTGCACTGGTTTTGTCAACAGCCCTGATTGTACTGGCGACTCTGGCATGTCCCACATCACTCACATCGCAGGATGAAACGCTGAAGGAATTGGTAAAGCCTGCTATTGAGCGGGGCGTTCAGTTTCTTCGCAACTCCCAGACCAAGTTAGGCACTTGGGAATTCGGCGGAAGTGCCGATCCTACGAACAAGAATGTCATTGGAGCTACCGCACTTTGTGCCATTGCACTGATGGAGTCTGGCGTGCCCTCGAACGATCGGCAGATCCAGGCAGCCGCCAGCGTCGTACGCAAGGCCGTCAGCAATCCGAATTTCAATTACAACTACACGATTTGCCTTTGCGTGCTGTTCCTGGATCGCATCAACAGGGACCGCAATATGACTCAAAGTGACAAAAACTCTATTCTCCGATTAGCCAATCTGATAGCCAAGGGACAACATTCCGATGGCGGATGGGGCTATGATTTACCTTTTACTTATACTGACAATTCCAACACGCAGTTTGCCGTCGTGGCATTGTGGGTAGCAAGAAAGCATGGAAAACCGGGTGGTGCAATTGATGCAGCACTGAGTCTATGTGAAAAGAAATTCCGTAAATCGCAGCGTGCAGATGGTGGCTGGGGATACGACACTACTTATGCCGTCAGCATACCCAATCCGCCTACTGGATCCATGACCTGTGCTGGCATTCTCGGCATCGCTCTGCATGCTGGTGCTGCCACGCAGAGCCAGTCGGCAGATTTCCGCGGTGCGGGAAGCAGCGGATCTACCGATGTTGTCAAACGGCTTGACACCGATGAGCAGATTGTCAAAGCCAGAGCATACATTATGCAATCGTTGTTCAACTTCATCAACGGCAACCCCAAAGAAGGACATATCTCGTATTTCTTCTGGTCGCTCGAACGTGTTGCAACCCTTTATCGCTGGCGAAAGATTGACGGCGTGGACTGGTTTGAAGTAGGCTCGAAATTCCTCATGTCCAAACAAACGAACAATGGCGGATGGAGTATGGATGCCCACCAGGGGCCTTTTGTCGATACTGCCTTTTGCCTGTTATTCCTGTCTAAATCCAATCTGCTGGGCAGCTTGCAGGAAGCAGATTTCACCGCAGGTTCAATTGGTTCAGGTCCAACTCTCAACATGAAAAAAGCCGAACCAAAGAAGACAGACAGCAAGTCAATTGCCAAGGATTTGATGGATGAATTGCTCAAGGCGCCACCACCCCGACAAGCTGAAATCCTGCAGCAATTATCTGACACTCCTGGCACAGACTATGGCATTGCACTGCTGGATGCCATCGGCAAATTAAACACGAACACTTCCAAGGAACTGGCTCGTGAAGCACTGGCTCAACGATTCAAACGCATGAAGACGGAAACACTTGCACAAAACACACAAAGTGATGATCGCGAAGTACGTCTTGCTGCCGCGATCGCCATTCGTCTGAAAGATGACAGGGAGAATATGGATGGTGCTCGCAGCCTGATTCCTCTGCTGGCAGATCAGGATGTTGGCGTATCTGCCGCAGCACTCGAATCACTTAAAGTCATTTCCGGACAGGATTTTGGAAAATCGGTTGATCGCTGGAATCGCTGGCTGGAAAGTGCGAAAACCAGAAAACCTGAATAATTTCATAAAACTACTGCATTACCCAGGAACAGCTTCGTGCATCCTGGGTATTATTCATAATGATCATTATTCTATTATCACTGCTGGTACAAGAACCCATCAGCCCCGTGGCGGTGCAATGGTCCTTTAAAACGGGTCAGGAATTTTTTGTCGTCGAATATCAACGGCAATACATTCAGGTTCTCGAACCCGTTCAGACCAATAGCTATTTCGATACGACACGTCTCTGGAGATATTCTGTAGTGAATCGCACTGGCGACCGTGTCACGCTGAAAGTGACGCTGGAAAAAATCATCGTCAATAATCCAAACGAATCAGGAGCGAGAGCTGAGGTGATGCTGAAAAATATGGAAGGCACTCAGTCCGAGTGGGTTCTGCTTGCAGATCAGCAGACATGGAAATGTCTCGTCAATGAGTCCAAGCCAGGTAAACACTCGCCTCCCTGGTTCCTGACAGTGGGTACCCGTGACTGGGATAAAACACCCGTTGGCTGGAAGCAAGACTGGGAAATGCCGATCCCTTCCATGGGACAGGCACAAATTCAACTCTCCTGTACACTGAAGCAGCAGACTCAGAGTACTGTCAACATCACTACTTCTGCCAAACCCATTTGGAAAAGCACTCAGGATGCAAAAGTCGAATTAGTCTCCAGTTCCAGTTTGCCGCTGGGCATGGGTGAATATGATATTAATCGAAAATGCTGGCAGTATTTTGACTATCGTTTTTCAGGGACCTGGCGGGTGCAACAGCACGAAAAAACCGCCAAAGTTAAACTCGATTTCTTTGGCGGCTATCGTTGGTATGAGCGTCAACCGCTGATGCGTTGATATTCTTATTTACCCCCCAGTACCGGTATGGCTGGTGCCGGAGGAAGCGGTGGTGGCACCGTTCCGGGATTCATTCCCGCTGGTGTTGCAGCGCTGCCAGACTTGGGAGCGGACTGAATCACCGGCGCATTGATTTGTGGCGATCCCACAGCAGGCATCTCAATCACGGGTGGAGGCAACTGTAATGTAGCTGCCGCACCGGGAGATGGTGATGTAACCGGCACCAGCAACATGGGCGTTGCTGGTGATGGAGCTTGTGACATGGAACCAGGCAAATTCAGATCAATGGACTTCGTACTCACTGCCGGTGCTGAGATCGCAGGTGGAGCCAGGACAGGATTAGTGTTACCCGTGCTGGTTAATTCAGCAGTGGGCAATTGATTGAAAGTCCCCTGGTTCCGCATGGCTCCCGGCGAGGAGAGTTCGCTTGGCATGGAAGGAGGTGTCAACAATGGACTCGATCCAGACGCTGGGACTGATGGCGGGGCTGCCTGCGCGGGACTGGAAATGATCACCGGTGGAGTATTGGTCCCATTTCCGAAAGCTGGAGGAGTCACCGTACTCGCTCCCGGCTTGACGTAAGTGCCTGCAATGGGGCCTGTCTGCACTGGTGTCGGCTTTTTTCCCATGTTGGTCGATCCATCGGTGTTGCGGCCAAACCAGTTACAGCAATCCATAGATGCACAACCTGAGATCACAGGTAACAATAATAGCCACATACTGATGGTTCGACGCTTCATTTTCACCACTCCCCTTCACCATGCTTGAGTAGCAAAGCTCGCCACTTTGCAGTTATTTCAAACAGCCTATAGTCTGTCACGATATTCAGGTCAATCTGACTTTCTGGCTCAAGAAATGAAACATGCCAGCTGCTGAGCTGGCATATTATGCCTGGAATGAATCGAGCATTATTTTGTTTTGTTGTTGCGGGCCGGAACTGGTGTGGCATGTGCAGCCTGTCGAATCAGGTCTTTCGTGGAGGTCGGCTTCACTTCCTTCGTATGGGTAACCAGCGGCGTGAAATCCACACTAGTTGTTTCACCAGCTTTGACTGCAATCTCCTGCTCCGTCACGAAATCCTTGGCCATCGTTCCTGTTCCGGTAGGCCAGCTTACTTTAACCTTGTAAAAATAGGTCTTTTTCATTTCCAATGCAGGCGACTGAAAGATACGTTGATCGCCACTTTGATTCATCTTTTGATTTTCAAACCAGATCACAGCGTTATCGGGAACCTTAATCTTGATAAGGGCTGGCACAGCCTTGCTTTTTTCCGCTGTGGATTGGTCCAGCACCGTCGTTGCCGGTGTTTCAGGCAATTGCCGGGGTGCATTTTTGGGAGGCTGCATGGCACAAATCGATACCCCTGTCAACCAGCACACTATCGTCATGCATTTGCCAATCATCATAATACATCTCCCATGCGTTATCTGGATATAACTGCTCTGGTAATCTGGTCAAGATGAACTTGCAACATGGTTCTGAGGTAATAACCTGTTGGCGATTGTGAAACAACCTTCAGCAGCAATGAGTATGTTCTGTGACTCAAACCCCATGAAGGTGCTTTTCTCATGGTTGCCTTGCAGTTTCTTGCCTTGCATCTTGCGTTATTGTTGCCTGCCTCACTGCCCTGGCACCATCAACATCTGGCTGATCCGCTCAAGTGCCTACCGGAAAATGCCATTGCGGTTCTGCAGATACCCTCACCCACCCGTTTGATTAACCAATGGCAAGGCTATTTCAATCACCTTCAGCTCAACCGATTTGAAGAAGTCAGCGAGTTGCTCCAATCTACTCCCGCTGTTCGTTTCAAACAGTACCTGAACTACCTCGAAACAGAATATAAGCAGCCCTGGCATCAACTGCTCGATGGCCTGGCAGCTAAGGGACTCACTTTAGCCCTGGTGCCTCAAGAAGGATCCAAACAACCTCAGATTATGGCTTTGGCAGTTGCGAATGATTCAGTTCAGTTGAAAAAGATATCTTCTGGAATTCTCGACCTGATCAAGGAAAACCTTGGGCAGGAAAATGTCTTTCTCTCGTTCCAGAAACAACAGCATCGCGGAGCAACTATCCATTCGTTGGGCAACCAGTTCTACCTGGCAGTGTTCGAGAACTACTTCATGGCAGGCAATGGTTCTACTTTGATCAAGACTACCATTGACCGCATTATTGATGGCAAGGGCAAATCGCTACTCGATCATCCTCGTTTCATTGTCAAAGAAAAGCCATCGTCAGAAGATGTTACTCTCTGGGGCTGGTTCGATGCACAATATTACAAGGATCAGGCAAAATCGGAGTTGGAAAACATCAAGCTGCCCGCCAACGACATTATCCCCCAACTCTTGCTGGGAGGCCTGCTGGATACCTGGGTACGCTCCGATCATTTCTGGCTGAGCCTCTCACAAGGTACGCACGGCCCATGTCTTGAAGTTACCAGCCCCGCTGGGCGGAAACTGAGCCAAGAGGGTGCCAGGATTCTGCATATGCACGATCCGGAACGCGAATCGTTGCTTTCGCTCCTCAACCCACCAGGCACGGTCTTCAGCACCAGTTTTTACTTCAACTTCGCTGAAATGTGGAAGCATCGAACCAAGCTGTTCAAGGAAGGTGCTCTCAAGGATGTTGAAGAAGGGGAAAAGACGATCAAACCCTTCCTGGCTGGCAATACACCCGGCAAGATCATCAGCACGCTGGGCGCCAGGCATCGGCTGGTCATTGCACAACAGAGAAAACGGGAATACACGACCAAACCCAAGATCATTTACCCTGCTGCAGCCCTGGTGTTCGAATGCACTGATCCAGATCAGTTCAACAAGATGATTGCCGTGCCACTGCATACTGCCGGGTTCCTCTACTCCACGCAAGTCAGCATGAAGCTGAACGAAGAAACATTCATGGATACTAAAATCATCTCCTACCAGTTCACCGAGAATGAGAAGAACCAGCAGTATGAACAGGGAGTATTGTTTAACGTAACACCCTCGTTTGCCCGTGCTGGTAATTACTTCGTACTCAGTTCCAGCAGAGAACTGTGCAGGAACCTGGTCAAGGAACTACGGTCAAACCAGACAGATGGTCATGCTGATAAAGACCATGCTGATATCAGGCACCGTTTCTCCTGGACTGCACTGGGACAGGTTCTTTCATCCGAGCAGCCTCGCATTGCAACCGAACTGACGCTGAGACACGGCGGCGATGCTGAAACTGTTGAAACCCAAATATCGAGCTTGTTATCCCTGTTGAATGAACTAGGCACCATCGAGTTATCCATCAGCCACAGCCCCGTTTTCCGTTTGCAATTGCAGGCGAATTATCTCAACCCTAAAGCACGGTAGAGCATGTCATGAAACTGCATTATCACAAGGATATTGACCCACAGTGGGCCTGGGCAGAATACAAGCCAACCGCGCAAACGCCTTGGACCATGAAGCAGGTGGCACATCTGTATCGCCGTGCCGGCTGGGGAGCCAACTGGACCGAATTGCAAGCCGCTTTGAAGAATGGCCCCACCCAGACCATCGATCTGTTGATGACCGGCAAGCCGGGCCTCAAAGCTTTCCAAACGCGTGTAGCCAAACTGGCTGCTCCGCTGGAAGAAACTGCCGATGAGCACCGTCTGCGTGCCTGGTGGCTCTATGTCATGATGAACTCGCCTCATCCATTGCTGGAACGGATGACATTATTCTGGCACAATCACTTCGCAACCAGCAATGCCAAGGTGCAGCATGTTGGCCGAATGTATCGGCAGAATCAACTCATTCGCACACATGCTCTGAAACGATTCGGCCCCATGTTGCATGCCATCTCTGAAGACCCCGCCATGATGGTCTGGCTGGATACTGTCAGCAATCGAAAGAAAACTCCCAACGAGAATTACGCCCGCGAATTAATGGAATTATTCAGCTTGGGAATTGACCAGTACACCGAACAAGATATTCGTGAGGCTGCCCGCGCGTTTGCCGGCTGGGGCATCAAGAATGATGCATTTCATGTCTATCAGGAAGACATCGACTCGGATTCCAAAAAAGTGTTCGGCAAAGCTGGCTCATTCGACGGCCATCAGATTGTTGACATGTGCCTGGACAAGAAGACATGTGCATCGTTCTTATCTAGAAAACTATTCAAGCATTTCATGAGCGATACGCTCGTCCCCGATGATGCACTGATCCAGCCACTCGCTGAACGCTTCTACAAGAGCCAGTATGATATCGCAGATCTGGTTGGCGTGATGCTCCGTTCGAATCTCTTTTTTTCTCCCGATTGCTATCGGGCTAAAATCAAATCGCCGGTCGAGTTCGGGCTGAGTGTCGTACATATGCTCGAAGGCAGAGTTGACACCATTCAGTTTGCAGAAATGCTCGATCCGCTGGGTCAAAGACTGTTTGCACCTCCATCTGTCAAGGGATGGGATGGAGGCGCACAATGGCTGAACTCTTCGACTTTGCTCCTGCGCCATAACCTGTGTCTGGCTTTATCTTCAACCGAAGATCAACGTATCCTCAATCGATGCGATCCTTCCCGGCTGGTGAAGAAGCACAAAACTGGAGCCCAATCTGAACTGGCCCCGGTTGTCACCATGCTTTCTGAATTGCTGTTGCAGAATGATCTGCCTGCGACAACAAGGGAACGACTGCAATTACGTATGAAGCAGTTGCGTGAGCAGAAATATGCCCGATACTGGAATGCGGAGCTGATCATGGAGTATCAAATCCGATCCATGTGCCATCTGATCATGACCTTGCCTGAATTTCAGCTACTGTAGGAGTTGCTATGTTTCTCCATCGTCGATCATTTTTGAAATCAACCTTCGCTGGCACTGGCCTGGTGGCCTATGGCTTGTCATCGCCCCAATTCCTGACTCGTGCCGCAGCAGCCACACCACTGCTGGATGCCAAAGGCAGCCGCGATACCATCCTGGTGGTGGTGCAGTTAACCGGTGGCAACGATGGCTTGAACACCGTCATTCCGTTCAATGATCCCCTTTATGCCGCATCTCGTCCTACGCTGAAGCAAAAACCTTCGGATATCAAAAAGCTCAACAAGGATATTGGCTTGCACCCCGTCTTGCAGGGGCTTGCTGAACTCTTTAACGAACAGGCTTTAACCATCGTCCAGGGTGTGGGCTATCCTAATCCCAATCAATCACACTTCACTTCGATGGACATCTGGCACTCCGCTCGCTTGGATGGCCCCTACAGTGATGGATGGCTTGGACGTAGTCTGGGACATTTCAAACAAGGCTCAGGTTCTGGTTATCATCTGGGCAATCAGGGCGAAGCTTCGCCCCTAGCCCTGACCGGTTCCATCAAGTGTCCTACCATCACTTCTCTGGCAGATATGGAACTTCGCGCTTCAGGCCACACCAACCTCGATCGTAAGCATCAGAGGGAAATCATCGAAAAATCTGGACAGGCCAGTGTAACCGAGTCATCCTCCTTGCTCGACTATGTGCAAAGAACTTCCGCCGGTACTTTCTCGACGGTCAAGAAATTGCGTGAGATAGCAAAAAACTACGATTCAAAAGTCCCCTACCCTGCCAACCGCCTGGCCGAACGGCTCAAGCTGGCAGCACAACTCATTGATGTCGAAATCGGAGCCAGAATCTTTTACGTGGAACAGGATGGCTACGACACCCATGCTGACCAGGCCGGTAATCATTCCCGGCTGCTTACTGAACTTTCCAGTGCTCTCACTGCTTTCTACCGGGATTTGAAGGCACGCGGCCACGCCAAGCGGGTTGTTATTCTTACCTTTTCTGAATTTGGACGACGAGTTAAAGAGAATGGCAGCCAGGGAACCGATCATGGCGCTGCTGCACCAGTCTTCTTGTTAGGCGAAAGTGTAAACGGCGGCCTCGTCGGCGCTCACCCCAGGTTGGATAAGCTCGATGATGGCAATCTGATTCACCACACCGATTTCCGAAGCATTTACTCAACTATTCTCGATCAGTGGCTCGGCGTCCCGAGTAATAAAATCGTAGGCCAATTCCAGAACCTGCAACTACTGAAGAAAACATAAGATAGATGAACCTCTGTGGCAGGCTCGTCAATGTACTCATTTTCGACCCTGCAGGTTTGCGACAATGCAATAAGTCTACTGGTTCGAGATGGAGTACCATCACGACCCTTTCATTCACAGCAGACGCAAAAAAAGCTCCTTCCATTCGGAAGGAGCTTCGATGTTTGTAGTGCCAAAACAATTACTTCGCATCTTTCATGGCTTTGATCAGATCATCTCCATTGACTGAAAGATTCATCTTAACGTTTGAACCAGTCACCTCAGCTTTGACTTTCTTAAGGGATTCGCTGAGTGGCTTGAGTTCTGGATGATCATCGGCAAAACCCATGATGGTTGAAACGGCGCCTTCAAAGCCTTCATTGGCTTCCTTGGCTTTTTCCTTGGCCTTGTCTGCATCTTCGCATTCAACATTGACATTGCCGTTAATGTCTTTATCGACAGTCAGTGTAGCTACAAAATGCTTTTCGCCAGGCCTGTTCTTGGGGGCCAGACCTGCAGCAAACAGCGTATAGCTGTTTTTGCGTTGTGCGAGTAGTGCCTTGAACTCAGGATTGACGTTATTTTTGCCTTTGTTCTTGATGGTCTTGGTCAGCGTATCCTTGGAGATGCTCATGACCATCATGCCATCTTCAGGAACTGCCATGTAGAAAGCCATGGGTGCGGTATTGGGCTTCATTTCAAACACCGTTACACCACCAATTTCCTCTGACTTGACTTCAATCTGACCGGAACCCTGCATCATGGGTACAAACTGTTCCACCATGGCTGCATTCACTGCAGGGATACCCATGCAGATCGTGAGTTGGGGAATGCCATTCACTTCTTCCTTGGAATTGATGGCCACGGTGAAATCACGAACCGCTTCCTTTCCGGCTTCCATGGCCCGGGACACCGCTTCTTCGGTAACATGGTTCTTCAATTCCGGGGCCATGTCCTGCATCATCTTTTTGACGTTATCGTCGGGCACGAAGTTGGCCATCATGCTCATGACGTTCTCGCCATACTTCTTCACCACCAGGGGAATGCCCTTGGCCAGAAGCTTGGAACCCATCAGTTGATTCAAGTTGAGTTGAATGACTGTATCGGTTCCTTCCGGGAAATACTTATCTGCTGAAACGCCCTGCGCCAGCGATCTGGCGGGGTTCAGCAACAGCATCGCTGCACAAGCTAACGTAAGCAATCTCATCGAACACTTCATCAACATAAATCACCCTGATCAAGGTTGAAGGTTTCTGCTTCTAACTGATAGTAAGCATCTTGCAGTTTTTTGCAGGTTTGGCAAGTAATGCAGCCACACTGTATTAAACCGTCTCGCCAAAAGTCTTAATGTGTACTCCACGACACTCTACGAAGTTTCAAGCGTCATTCATTTCTGAAAAACAGGTGTGCAAGCAGCACAAATCCCGTGCCAAAACCAAGCAGTACCAGGCACGAGGTCTGTACCATCATCAGGTTCGGCGATGGATTCAACAAAAGCTGGGCATAGGCGTCCAACGACCACGCTTGGGGAGTAACTCGGCTGATTTCCTTCATCGATTCAGGCATCAGCTCGCGAGGCATCAAACATCCGCTGATGCCTGCCATCACCAGTACCAGCAACGTACCAAGAATAGCAACCTGGCTTTCCGTTTTGGCAATGACTGCTATCAACAATGCCAGCCCGGTTGCTGCAAAACTCGTGCAGAGCACCACCGGTATCAGCCAGCCCGGCGTTGTGCCCCAGTTCATGCCAAAGATCAGCCTGCCCATCAACAGAAGGAAGAAACCCTGTAGTATAGACAACATCAGACAAGGCAGAAACTTGCCACCCAAGATCACATGCTTCCCCATCGGTGCAATCGCCAGTCGATACATCGTACCCTGCCGACGTTCCTGCACAAACATCCAACCTACGGTCAACACCATAAAGAAGGCAAACATCACGGTGTAGGATGGTACCAGTACCTGATAACGCACTGCCCCTCGTTGTAACAGTCCGCCTTGGTCTGCCTGGTAGGTCAACCATTCAGGGTTGTCCGACCAGCGTGATTCAGACTTGGTAAGAGCTGCCCAGGTTTTGCCTGTCAGATTGTACTTGGCAAACAACTTCTTCAACGCTGCCTTGATGCCAGTCCCCATTTGTGTTTTGAAATCTTCGGTAAGGAGGAAACGAGGAATTTTCGCCTCTGCAGCCAGTACACTCAAGAACGATGGATCGCTCAGTTTTTCAAATGCACGACCGATCATCCATGGCAAAATCACCCGCAGCAGCGAAACCTGGCCAACCTGCTCAATAATCGATGCAGCAGCAGACTGCGTAGGATCACGCAACACCCGTGCATCCAAGAGCTCCAGCCGAACGCCATCCCGATAGAACGGGTTAATACCGGTTGTCAGAAAGGAACACTGAAAAACCTTCTGACTGAACTCAGGCCCAAAGACAATGATCGCTGATCGCTGGGACGATTGCACCAGCTTTTCCGCTGTTGCCAGATCAGGTAGTACCTCGATGCGGATCTCTGCCGTTTCGGCCAGATCACGCATCACTACCCTGGCCCACGATTCATACGGAAACTGCGATAACCGAAGAATCTGGGCCATGCCCGTTTGACCAGTCCATGTTGCAACATGACAGCTCATGGGCAAAGGCAATGCTTGCAGCCAGGCTGCCGATTCTTTGATCGCTGCTTCGCGATCCTCTACACCACGGTCCAGATCAACCAGGCTGATTCGCAACCGGTCATCAGGTTTCTGGCCAAAGGTTTCCCCCAGTGCCATGCCGAGCACGAGTATGAAAATGACAGGCATGACCAGCAAAAGTAGTGCTGAACGCCGGTCACGCAACAGCAGTGCAATATCCTTGCCCGCCAGAATCCACAATGATTGCCACGATTGCAACATGGCTTACTCAGCGGTCAAAACCTGAACGCCCTGTTCGGTAATCGCCACCGTATGCTCAACATGTGCACTGGGCAGACGATCGCGTGTAATGACGGTCCACTGGTCAGGCAGTTCCTGCACATCCTTCTTGCCGAAATTCACCATCGGCTCTATGGCCAGCACCAGGCCCGGCACCAAGTCGAAATCCACCTCCCGCATTTCCCGGCTCACATAATTGGGAACCTGTGGCGCTTCATGCATACTGCGGCCAATGCCATGCCCTACGAATCTCTCCACCACGCTGAAGCCGTTCTTTTCAATTGTCTGCTGCATCAAACTCGATACTTCGGTCCACCGCTTCTTGCGGCCTACTTCACGAATCGCAATAGCCAAGGCTTCTTCGGCAACCTTTACCAGTTTGAGGATATCCGGCCTGACATTATCACCAATGGGGATACAGACTGCCGAGTCTGCACAGAAGCCATCGAGCTTGCAGGCTGTATCCACTTTAAGTAGATCGCCTGGCCGCAAGACTCTTGGCCCCGGTATGCCATGCACCACTTGTTCATTCAGGCAGATGCAGGTAGATGCTGGAAAAGGTCGCTTGCCAGGATAACCCTTGAACAAAGGCTCCGCACCATGCTTGGCAAACAGGGCATCCACTGCCTGATCGATGTCCAGTGTTCGCGTACCTGGTTTGGCCATAGTGCGGGCAATCTGAAGGGCTTCAGCAACCAGTTTGCCGGCTTCCCGCATCTTGGCAATCTGTTCGGGTGTCTTCAAAATCGGCTTTTGTACTTGATGCTGGCTTTTCTGCATCATGGGGTCAATTCCTTTTCGAGTGCTTTCATCAAAGCCTCGGTAACTGATTCTACACTTCCCAGCCCATTCACTTCCTGAAATAGTCGATGTTTTCGGTAATAGTCAATGACCGGAACTGTCGAAGTCCGAAAAGTTTCCAGTCTCTGACGGATAATTACTTCGGAATCATCGGGACGCTGAATCAACTGGCCGTGACAGTTATCGCATTGATTTGCAATACGCGGCGGCTGGTACCGCAAATGATGGCTGTGACCGCACTTCGAACAGATGCGTCGCCCACAAATGCGTTCCACCACTTCCTGATCATTGACATTGAGCAGCAGCACGGCATCGAGTTGCATTCCCGCGTGCTTCAAGATGACATCAAACGATTCAGCCTGTGGCAGGGTGCGAGGGTATCCATCTATCAGAAATCGGAATGGACAATGCGGACCGCTGAAACGTTCTTCGATCACTCCATTGATCAACGTATCGGGAACATACTTGCCGGCATCCATGTAGGGCTGTGCCGTCTTCCCCAAAACGGTACCCTGCTTGATCGCTTCGCGTAAAATATCACCCGTGGATAAGTGAAGCAGTCCCAGACGCTGACACAATCGTTCTGATTGCGTGCCTTTGCCGCTTGCCGGGGGACCTAGTAATATCAGACGCATCCCGAGTTCCCTTTTGCCGTGAACGAACTCGACATCCTGCCGAGGGAGAGAATCGCCCGGCCATTCAGAAGTGTAATATATGAAACTCTCCACAAAACTCGCATCCCAAAAAAGTGAAAGGGAGCCGATTTTGGCTCCCTTGAAGAATGCGTTACTGACGGGTCCAGGTTAATCTTCCGTCACACCCTGGTAGTTTCTCATCACCAGATGACTGTTGATTTTCTGCACCAGATCCAGGCACACACTGATGACAATCAAGAGGCTGGTGCCACCAAAGAAGCTGGCCACCATGTAATCCACTTTCATGCCACGTGCTATGACGGTCGGCAGGACAGCGATAAGCGACAGGAATGCCGCTCCCACCAGGGTGATTCGCGTCATGACTTTGTTGAGATATTCTTCAGTTCGCTTGCCAGGGCGATAACCCGGAATAAAGCTTCCTTGATCTCGCAGGTTATTCGCCACTTCCTTCGGATTGAAGGTGATGGCCACCCAGAAGAATGAGAAACCAAAGATACCCACCACATACAGCAGGTTATAGATGTAGCCCTGTTCCTGAAACTCGTTGGCCAGCTTCATGCCGAACGACCACTTGTTATCCACCAGGTTGTTGATCATGCTGAGCAGGAAGAAAGGCACCATCAGCAGGCTGCTGGCAAAGATCACTGGCATCACACCAGCATGATTCAGTCGCAATGGCAATGACTGCCTCATGCCGCCATAGACACGTCGTCCTCGAACATGCTTAGCGGATTGTGTAGCTATGTGACGCTGGGCTTTGGTGATCAGCACCACAAAATAAACGACCAGAATGAAGAGCAGAATGAGGACGATCAACGTTGTTAAGTTGGCCCCCTGACCACTGCTGCTGATTTCAAAAATACCCCAATTGAACTTGGTTCCGTTCTCAATAAAGAACAGTCGTTTGAATGCTTCAGGAATACGAGAAACAATACCAGCCATAATGATCAAGCTGATGCCGTTGCCAATGCCATACTCATCAATCTGCTCACCGATCCACATCAGGAACATGGTACCGCATGTCATGATCATGACTGCAGTGAGTATGTCAAAGAAATTATCCCACCCCGGCAGGAACAAGGTTTTTCCGCCGCCCTGCTGGGCCAGAATGAAACTGTTGACATAAATGTAGCTCTGCACGAGGCAGATTGGCACGGTGGCGTAGCGTGTATATTCGTTGATTTTCTTCCTGCCGCTTTCTCCTTCTTTCTGCAGTTTTTCCAGAGGTGGATAAAACGTAGCCAGAAGTTGGAAGATAATCGACGCCGAAATGTAGGGCATGATACCAAGACCGAAGATGGTACCGGCACTGAGTTGCGAGCCTGAGAAGACTGAAGCAAAAGCCAGCAGTTGCCCGAATCCGCCACCCAGGCCTGAAAACTGATCTGCAATCTGTTGCTGATCAATCATAGGAAGTGGTATGTGGTAACCGATGCGGTAGACTGCCAGGAAGATAATGGTGATCAATATCTTCTGCTGCAGTTCAGGAATACGAAAGAAAATCGTATAGAGCGTATTCACGTGAATTCCCTTGCGTTTCAGAACGTGCCAGGCAACATCCTGTCCTGTCACGGGTAATGCTAACAGCCGCCAACTTCAGTTGACGGCTGTTTCGTGTTTCATCACAGCCTCTGTACATCGTATCGAGAGGCCAAGAACGAATCAATTACTTCGTCTTGGCAGGCCGAGGCTTCATCTTGTTTTTGACTGGCTTCTTGGGTGGAGGAATGATCTCCACCTTGCCACCGGCAGCTTCAATCTTCTTGCGGGCAGGCTCGGAGATGCCATGCACTTTGAGATTGAACTTCTTGGTGACATTGCCCATGCCAAGGATACGAATGCCATCGCCCTGCCCGTTGGCCAGGCCTGCTTCACGCAAGGAGGCATGATCGATGCTGGCATTGGCTGCAAACTTGGCTTCCAGATCGCCCACGTTGACTTCGATATACGTGTTGCGCCAGGTTTCATTGCTGAAACCACGCTTGGGGATACGGCGGATGAGCGGCATCTGACCGCCAGCATAGAGATCCGAATAGGAACGGGTACCAGCCCGGCTCCCCTGCCCCTTGTAACCGCGGCTGGAGGTCTTGCCATGCCCTGAGCCGATTCCACGACCAACCCGTGTTTTGGGACGACGTTTATTTACACCAACATGTACCGTTGTAAGATCCATTGTCCTTCGCCTTTGCTTACACTCATCACGTGGTGTACTTAATTAAGCTTTTACGCCACGCAGCGCTTCAACTGTTTCCTTGGTTCGCAACTGCAGCAAACCGTTAATCGTAGCCTTCACCAGTGTCTGGGCATTGGAACTGCCATGCACCTTGGTGAGAATGTTTCGCACGCCGGATAGTTCAAGCACTTCACGCACGCCCGAACCGGCTTTCACACCCGTACCAGGCCCGGCAGGCACCATCACCACGCGCGTTGCACCAGCACGGCCGATGACACGGTGCGGGATGGTTTCACCTTTGAGGATGACTTTTTTCAGGCTGCGTGAGGCATCCTTGACTGCTTTTTCTACAGCAGGCGGCACTTCATTGGCTTTGCCATAACCATAACCCACCTGGCCGCGACGGTCACCCACCACGACGAGTGCATTAAAGCTGAAACGTCGTCCGCCTTTGACCACCGAGGCACAACGGCGAATCTTGATCACTTTATCTTCCAAGCCACCCTGTTTTGAATCGCTCGACATACATTGCCCCGGTTAGAATTCGAGTCCTGCTTTGCGTGCTGCTTCCGCCAACACCTGGATGCGACCATGATAACGGTAAGGCCCGCGATCAAATGCAATCTTGGTGATGCCGGCTGCCTTGGCTTTCTCCGCAATGCGGGTGCCGATGACTTCAGCAGCCTTCTTGTTGCCGCCGTATTTCAATCGGCCTTCTTTTTCATTAGTGCTGGCCGCCACCAGCGTTTTGCCTGTCTGGTCATCAATGATCTGCACATAAATATGCTGATGACTGCGATGGACGCTCAATCGGGGCCGGGCATGAACACCACGTGCACGGAGTGTATTCCGTACATGGTGCTTGCGTCGCACGGCCCGTTTGGCTTTGAGTACTAAACGATCCATTTCACCAATCCCGCTGAAAATTGTTGCTGGTAGCACTCAGGCTTACGCGCCGGTGCTGCCCATGGTCTTGCCTTCCTTACGTCGGACAACTTCATTTTCGTAACGAATGCCTTTGCCCTTGTAAGGCTCAGGCTTCCGCATGGCTCGAACTGATGCGGCAAAGTGCCCCACCTTTTGCTTGTCGATGCCGGTGACATTAATGGATGTCGGATCAGGACAGGTTACTGTAATACCATCGGGAATAGGGACTTCGATGGCATTGGCAAATCCAACAGTCAGAACCAGTTTTTTCTTGTCGAGCCGGGCCTGGTACCCAATGCCCTCCACTTTCAGTTTCTTTTCGAACCCCTTGGTCACACCCTCAATCAGGTTATTCACCAGTGTGCGAGACAAACCATGCAGCGATTTCACCATGCGCTCGGTGCTGAGCGTATCAGTACGCTGGGAAAATGTGAGTGACTTGGACTTGTCATCATAAGCAACGCCGATTTCCGGACGTACATCCAGAGACAGCTTCCCTTTAGGACCTTCCACATTGACTTTCTGCCCCTGCACGGCAACTTTGACGCCGGTGGGAACAGTGATCGGTTTTCGTCCAATTCGTGACATCGATATCGATCCTTACTGCCAGGCAGCAATGCTGCCAGGGTTATTGTCTTACCACACTTCACAAATGACTTCGCCACCCAGCTTTTCCTTGCGGGCCTGGCGATCACTTTTCACACCTTTGTTGGTACTGAGCAACGCAATGCCCAAACCATCCAGCACTGGCTTCAGATCCTTATAGCTGCGGTAGATGCGACAGCCAGGTGAACTGATGCGACGAATCTTCTGGATGACTCGTTCGCCCGTTGCGCCATATTTCAGATAGATGCGGATAACGCGTTTTGCCAGCTTGGGATCGCTGGTCTGCTCGAACTGCTCAACGCCACCTTCGTTTTTCTTGAAGTGGCCTACCTGGTATTCGTAAATGTAGCCTTCCTGCTTCAAGGCTTCAGCCAGACCAATTTTCAGTCCATTGGCAGGAATGTCAACTACTGCACGTTCGATGCGGCATGCATTGCGGATACGGGTGCAGAAATCCGCAATCGGATCAGTCATCATCTCTAGTTTCCTCGCACGCTCCGGGACACGCCCAGTCGTATGCCTGGACTTATGTATCTATCAATTCACACTGAACTGGCAAGACATTTCTTACCAACTTGCCTTTTTCAGGCCTGGAATCAAACCATCGCTGCCGAACTTTCGCAGACAGATACGGCAGCAGCCAAATTTGCGGTAGACGCCTCGTGGTCGTCCGCACAGCTTACAGCGTAAGCGAATGCGAATGCGTTCACGGGGAAGAAGTACCTTCTTATCAGGATTTTTCTTCTGTTCTTCGAGCTTCTTCAGTTCTCGTTTGAACTTGGCTCGTTTTGCAGTTACTGCCATGGTTGCCTCGTATTATGCTGGCGCTCTTGTTTCGTTAGGTAGTTCGGAAAGGCATGCCAAAGCCTTTCAGCAGTTCGCGGGCTTCATCATCATTGCGGGCGTTGGTCGTAAACGCAATGTCCATACCCTGGGTGAAGTTCACCTTATCTGCTTCAATTTCCGGGAAGACCATCTGCTCGGCAATGCCCAGATTATAGTTGCCCTGCCCATCGAAACTCTTGGGGTTCACACCCCGAAAATCGCGAATTCGCGGCAAGGCTACATTGATTAATCGATCAAGGAACTCATACATCTTCCTGCCACGCAGCGTCACCTTGCAGCCGATCGCCAGTCCTTCGCGGAGGCGGAAAGCACTGATAGCTTTCTTAGCCTTGGTAATGACCGCCTTCTGGCCGGCAATCATGGTTAGTTGTTGCTGGGATACCTCCAGCTTGTTCTTGTCTTCGATTGCCTTGCCCACGCCCATGTTAATGGTGATCTTTTCCAAGCGGGGAATGCTCAGCACATTCTTCCGATTGAACTTCTTCTGAAGGTCTGGAAGAATCTCCTTCTTGTATTTGTCATGCAGTCGAGCCATGGTCGTTCACCCTGTTGTGCAGGCCGGTCGGTGTCGGCTTGCGGAGTGTGTTTGAGATACTAAGCTTTGGCCAGTGCCTTGGCTTTGCGAATGAGTCCCAGTTCGGCATTGCATTTCTTGCATACGCGGACTTTGGAACCATCCGGCTTGATTTTAGCGCCAACACGCACACCGCCTCGACAATCGGTGCAGTAGAGCATGATGTTGGACACAGCGATGGGCATATCTTTGGTCAGACGCCCGCCCTGTCGATTACGACGACTGGGTTTTACGTGCTTGATCGCCTGGTTTGCGCCTTCCACCACAACCTTGTTGGTCTTGGGGATCACACGCAAAACACGCAGCACCTTGGTTGTGCCACGTGTATTGTCGTCGCCGGTGCGGATAACTA
Source organism: Planctomycetia bacterium (assembly GCA_016795155.1). Classification (NCBI taxonomy): domain Bacteria; kingdom Pseudomonadati; phylum Planctomycetota; class Planctomycetia; species Planctomycetia bacterium. Next base: position 127,097 of record JAEUIE010000019.1, read on the forward strand.
TCTGATCGCCTTTTCGAATATTCATCGCGTTATACCACCTCAGCAGCCAGGCTGATGATTTTCATGAAGTTCTTTTCGCGTAACTCGCGGGCAACTGCACCAAAAATGCGTGTACCGCGAGGATTCTTTTCCGCATCAATCAGTACGAGTGCGTTTCTGTCGAAGCGAACGTAAGTACCATCATCACGACGATACTGTTTCTTGCAACGCACTACGACGCCCTTAACCACATCTCCCTGCTTGACTTCACCACCAGGCAGCGCTTTCTTCACGCTGGCCACGATGATGTCACCCAGGCCGGCATATCGGCGACGTGAACCACCCAATACCTTGATGCACATGACTTCTTTGGCACCGGTATTGTCGGCCACGTCGAGGTAGGTCGTGAGTTGTACCATGGCACATCCATCCTCTCGTGTTCCGGCTTTACTGGGCCGGCAATTCAGCGACGTTTGTCGCCTTCTTGGTTATCTTGATCAGGGACCATCGTTTCAGCTTTGAAAGAGGACGTGATTCCTCGATCTCCACGATGTCTCCCTTGTGTGATTCATTCTTTTCATCATGTACGTAGCAGACGGTTCGTCGTTTTACGTACTTGCTGTAGCGGGCGTGCTTGACAAGGCGGTTGATTTCGACTCGGCGAGTCTTATTCATCTTGTCACTGGTTACCACACCCATCAATACCTTGCGCATGTTTTCACCTGGTTAGCTTTGCTTCTGCACGCGTTCGTGTTGAATGGTCTTGATGCGGGCAATCTGACGACGCAACTGTTTCGCTTCAGATGCCGTGTTGGTGCGATCACCTGACGAGGTGCGAAAACGGAGATCGAAGTGCGACTTGATCGCTTCGTTCAGCGCTTCCTTCAGGTGTGCCTCATCCAGTGCACGCATATCAGCTGATCTAGGCAGCTTGGCAGCCATGATTATCCTCCAATGCTCGGTCGTCGTGAAACGAATCGGCATTTGAACGGCAGTTTATAGGCAATGCGAGCCATACAGGCCTTGGCAGCATCTTCGGGAAGACCGCCAATTTCAAACATCACCATTCCGGGTTTGACAACGGCTGCCCAGTATTCTGGTTCGCCCTTGCCCTTGCCCATACGTGTTTCAGCAGGAATAGCTGACACACTCTTGTGAGGAAAGACGCGGATATAGAGCCGGCCTTCACCTCGTACATATTGTGCAGCAGTGACTCGGCCCGCTTCAATGACCTCAGCGCTCAACCAGCCACCTTCGAGAGCCTGTAAACCGAACTCTCCATAGGCGACAAAATTGCCACGTTGAGCATCACCGCGAACCTTGCCCCGCTGGTTTTTGCGATACTTGACGCGCTTGGGCATCATGGCCACGGGTGGATTCCTCCAAATAGTCGCCGTTGTTGATCCAAACCTTGATTCCGATATGTCCCTGCGGGATCAACGCTTCCGCAAAGCCATAATCGATTTTCGAACGAAGAGTAGTCAGTGGCACTCGGCCAACGCCCGACTTCTCCAGACGAGCCATTTCTGATCCGCCCAGACGGCCGGAAAGTTGGAGCTTGATTCCCAATGCACCAGCTTCCATCGTTGTTTCCATAGCCTTCTTCATCGTGCGGCGGAAACTCTGGCGTTTTTCCAGTTGCTCGGCAATGTCTTCAGCAACCAACTGGGCTATCGTCTCGGGGTTGTCGAGCTTTTCAATTTTCAGATTGATGCGGCGGCCGGTCAGCTTTTCCAGATCTGCCTGCAGCTTTTCCACTTCCTGCCCCTTGCGGCCGATGATGCCACCTGGCCGGGAAGTGTAGAGATACACTTTTACTTCGTCGCGTGTTCGTTCGATCTCGATCTTGGAGATGCCGGAACGTTTGTATTTCTTCTTGATGTAGTTCCGTACCTTGAAGTCTTCCACCAGCAGGTCGGAGTATTCACCCTTGCCTGCATACCAGCGGCTGCGCCAATCTTCCATGATTCCCAGACGAAAGCCGGTAGGTTTGATCTTCTGTCCCATTAGTTCGGCTCCCCTTCACCGGGCGTTGATACCGTGACATGGATGTGGGCCAACCGCTTCAGAATGCGATAAGCCATGCCACGGGCACGGGTTTGAATGCGTTTGAACATGGGCCCGCCATCGACGCGAGCCTCACTGACATAGAGTTCATCCATGTCGCGTTCGTCCTTGAACTCAGCATTGCCCAATGCAGATTTCAACACAGATTCCACTAACCTGGCACCCCGATTGGGCAGGTACTTCAGCGCTTCCAGTGCTTCATCAGCCTGCTTGCCGCGAATCAGGTTGGCAAACGGTCGGAGTTTGCGTGCCGTGACATCCGCGTAATAGTGATGAGCAACGTATTGTCGTGTTGCCATAATTCTCGTGCCTGTATTCTCTTGCATTTCAAGACCAGAGGTCTGCCTCGATCTTTGCCGGGCAGACCCCGTGAGTTACTTGCAGTTCCGGGGGCAGGATTTGAACCTACGACCTCCAGGTTATGAGCCTGGCGAGCTACCACTGCTCCACCCCGGGTTAATTCTCAACGTCTCTCAACGTCGTTTATTTTGCTGCTTCAGCCTTCTTGGCGCCGCTATGGCCCTTGAAGGTTCGTGTGGGTGCAAATTCACCCAACTTGTGTCCCACCATATCTTCGGTAATAAAGACCTTTTGAAACATTCGGCCATTATGAACCAGGAAGGTATAGCTTACGAATTCAGGCACTACTGTGCAGTCTCGTGCCCAGGTTTTGATCGGTTCCTTGTCTTTCCCAGCCTTCTGAACCTTTTCCAGCAGGCGAAGATCGACATACGGGCCTTTCTTCAGTGAACGACTCATGTTGTGATCCTATTTCACCTGTTATTATTTCGAAATCGATTGAGCGCCACCAGGACGACGTCGAATAATCGCGCTGTTGGAAGTCTTTCGAGGATTACGTGTCTTGCCGCCCTTGGCAGATTTCCCAGTAGGCGAACAGGGATGGCGACCACCCTTGGATCGACCTTCACCACCGCCCAGTGGGTGTGCCACGGGATTCATGGCTGTACCGCGATTGTGAGGACGACGTCCCAACCATCGCTTGCGACCAGCCTTGCCGAGGGAAATATTCATATGGTCTTTGTTGCCCAGCTCACCAATCGTGGCTCGGCATTCCACAGAAACGCGACGCATTTCACCGGAAGGCAGCGTGATCTGTGCCCAACTGCCCTCACGAGCAGTCAGAACGGAAGCGGTACCTGCGGAGCGAGCGATCTGCCCACCGTGACCGGGAATCATCTCGATGTTATGCACCTGCATACCGAGAGGCACGCGGCGAAGAGGCATACAGTTGCCAACGCGTGGCTCAGCCTGCTCACCACTTTGAATCTTGTCTCCTGCCTTCAAGCCTTCTGGAGCAAGTATGTAATTCAGAATGCCATCGGTATATTTAACCAGGGCAATGCGACAACTGCGGTTGGGATCATACTCAATCGCCACCACCTCTGCCCAGGTGTTGTCTTTCTTCCGCTTGAAGTCGATCAACCGATAACGGCGTTTGTGGCCACCCCCACGGAACCGGCTGGTGGTGTACCCTTGATTATTACGGCCGCCTTTGCGCTTGTACGGGGCAAGTAACGACTTCTCGGGTTTACGGTGCTTATCCGTCAGCTCAGCAAAATCGCTGACAGTAAACTGTCTGCGACTCTGCGTCACCGGCTTGAATGTCTTGATACCCATTTCTGCTTATCCTTCAGCACTCCAGCTGCATGCCAGAGGTTGTGTTTCAATTAGATAAAGTCGATCTTGTCTTCCGTGTGCAGCTTGACGATGGCTTTCTTCCAGTTGGAAAGCTTCCCTTCAAGCCCCTTGAAGCGTTTGTGCTTGCCCAGGCAGTTCATGGTACGGACACCTACCACGCGCACTTTGAACAGATGCTCGATGGCATCACGGATCTGAAGCTTATCTGCCAGTGGATGCACTTCGAAGGTATACGAATTGTAGCGGGTGGACTGGTGTGTGCCCTTTTCGGTAACCAGCGGACGCAGAACGATCTGGTGCGGTTCGAGTTCAGGACCGTATGCGACAGTGTTAACGTTGGCTCTGGTTGACATGGGCCTGCATCTCCCTATTTGGCAGCCTTCTCAACAGCAGGCTTTCGCAGTGCTTCCAGCGCATCGCGCGTCAGCAGCAGACGTTTCCGCTTGAGGATGGTGTAAGTATTGAAATCAGAAACAGGGTAGAAATCGACACCCTTGATATTGCGTACTGAACGGTATGTCTTGTCATCGGGGCCAGCTACGCCGATCAGCAGCGTCTGGCCGTTCAATTTCAGGTTTTTGAGCACGCCGGCCATGGCCTTGGTCTTGCCGTCAGCGCTGGCCAGTGAATCAACTATGACTGCCTCGTTGTCCTGGAATTTGCTCAGGACTGCCATCTTGCGTGCCAGTCGAACAGCCTTCTTCGGCATGTGGAATTCGTAATCGCGTGGCTTGGGGCCTTTGCTAGTTCCGCCACCACGTCGCTTATTGGTTCGCTTGGATCCAACACGGGCATTACCCGTGCCCTTCTGCCTGAAGAGCTTTTTGGTTGAACCAGCAACTTCACCGCGGCGCAACGTGCTGTGGGTACCTGCACGCTGATTCGCCAGATGCATGACCACAACATCGTGAAGCAATTGTTTGTTGACGGAACCACCAAAATCTGCAGGGTCAATCTCCACAGCACCAACGGCCTGGCCCTGGGTGTTCAGCACATCAACTTTGAGTTTGGCGAGTTTCTCTGCCATGGCCTTATAGCCTTTTCTTATGCCTTGCAGACGAATACAGCCGAGCGATTCCTGACGCTCGGCAGCGTACGTCTAACGTTCCAATGATTCTCGATAGCGTCTAACCGACTGCGGACGCTTTAATTTTAATATCTACGCCCGCTGGCAAACTGAGCTTGTTCAAGGCATCAATCGTCTTAGCGGTCGGTTGCATGATATCAATGAGTCGCTTGTGGGTGCGAATCTCAAACTGTTCACGCGATTTCTTGTCAATGTGCGGCGATCGATTGACGGTGTAACGCTCGATACGCGTAGGAAGGGGAATTGGTCCATGAACGATCGCTTCGGTTCGCTTGGCAGTATCCACGATATCCATCGCAGACTGGTCAAGGATCGAGTGATCATATGCTTCCATTCGTATTCTGATGCGCTCTGCAGCCACGTCGATTCTCGCATTCTCTTCTTATACTTACTTTGCCCACAAAGTTGCCTGCCCACCGATATAATCGGAAGCGCACAGGCGGAAGGTTCAGAATAGGGAAGCAAGGTAGACTGTCAATAAGTTGATAAAAAAGTTGGTAATAAATCAATTCAACTGTAGCGCAAATTATTGCTACCATTGATCTTAGGATGATATACAAAACTATTCATTTCATTTCTCAACCGCCAAACCATTTCCACATTTTTCGTAACATCCAATCACCCATGTTTGTAGTCTGCAGTCGATTCAAGATAAACAACGTGCGCAGCCAGAGTGGAAAGCAAACATAAGGCTTTTGCCAGACTATTGCCTTCGCCATGATGCTGGCTGCTACCGGCAACTCGGTAACTCCTGGTTTTGCTGCATTAATGGTGTGAATCACGCCTGTTCTGATCCATCCGGGATTGAGTGTCGTGCACTTGATGCCATAGGGTTTCAAATCGACTCGCAAGCTGTCCATCATGACTACCACAGCAGACTTACTCGCACAATAACCCGCCATGCCTGGTAAACCTCGATAACTGGAGATACTACCAGTTGTTACCAGGTGCCCTGATTTCCTCGCTACCATTCCAGGCAATACTGCTGCAATCGAATTTGCCACGCCAAGGTAGTTCACTTGAATCTGCTTGTGAATGCTCTCAAGGCTGAATGGATCAACCGGCGTATCCAACCCGATACCTGCATTGGAGATCAACACATCAATCGGCCCCAGTTTGTTCTGTGCGCTATCAATAGCACGATGGATATCTTCAGCGACGGTGACGTCTGCACTTTCAATAGCTACATCCCCAGCGCCGGCTTTCTTGAGCTCTTCACTAATGCCACCCCACGGTTGTCCAGGCAAGTCGATCAATCCCAGTTTCGCACCACGCTGTGCAAACTCTTTCGCAAACTGCAAACCCAGACTTCTGCTGGCGCCTGTGATGACTATCACCTTCCCAGACATTTCACTTTTCATGTACTTGCCCCTTTCTCATTGTGTTCTGAAATGTGTAAACTAACCTTCGCAAAATCTCCAGAACAATCTGGCAATATCTCCATGAATAACATTGAACTCTATCAGTCCGTCGCTGACACCTACCATGCACAGGGCAAGTATCAGGAACGCGACAGGTTCCTGGTGCTCGCACTTGATGCAGCACACACCAGTGCACAATATAACCTCGCTGAACAGATTCGCGGCAAACTCCTGCAACTAAATCCCAACCACTTGATGAAACCCTACCCCGACTGCAGCACCGCGATTCAATCACCCAACTTCTCAACCTACCTGCAACAACTGCGGAAAAACTTCCCACCCGCCGCAACAGCCAAACTGCTGAACGAGTTGAGTGGACAGACAGTGACTAAACCCAAGCCCACTATGCTGGCTGCGCCCAGTTTTCCCGCTGCTGAACCCATAGAGGATCAACTTTCTCCCACTTGGTCAAACATCAATATCGAATCAAAAGCCAAGACAATCGACTTATCCATGCAACGCCCCACTGAACTGGTCGAACCCATCTTTCAAGAACTATCTTCGGCTTCGAAGCCCATGCACGATCCACTCGCTCATGTTCCCGTATCCCCCCAACCGCCGATTCCGTTTCAAAAAGAACGTCCGATCAGCAAGCCGCCGACATCCGTTCAGGGGCAAAAGCCGGTCATCGTACCAGTTCCTCAGAGCTACAGCCGCCTGGTTCGCGAGGAAAATATCTCTGGGGTCTGGATCGGAAACTTGTTGTTTGTGCTGCTGTTCCTTGCCAGCATTGCAACCCTGGCTTATGTCTTTGTCCTGCCGTTTTATCCTGAAGTCGAGAAAATGCTGAAAGCTGCGATGTAACTAACTTTTAGTATTTACCACCCCCGCTAGCATGCCACACGCTGCATGCACATCGGCTCCGCCACTGTACCGTCGCACCACAGGCTGCCCCAGAAATTCATCCAGATCGTCACGAAACTGGGACAACTCTTCCGCACTGGGTGGACTGAATTGACCTGATGCATCATTCACATCAATGATATCCAGCCGTATCGGCAAATCTTTGACCAGGTTGGCAATCTGTTGTGCATCTTCTTTGCCCGTATTGATGCCACGGAGCATCGTCCAGGCCAACGTGGCACGGTCTCCCCTGCTCTTCTGATATTCCTGCACTGCTGCCATCAACTCATCCAGTGGGAACGAGCCCTCCACCGGAAATAACTGCTTGCGCTTCTCAGAATTAGCAGCAGTCAACGAAACAATCAGCCGATATGGATGCCCTTCTGCAGTGAACCGTTTGATCATGGGCACAATGCCAACCGTCGAAATCGTAATGGCCTTGGCGGCAATGGCCAGGCCCACCGGCTCACACATGATAGCTGCAGCCTGGATTACCCGCTCATAATTGAGGAACGGTTCACCCATTCCCATGAATACCACGCCGCCGATGGGGTGTTCCGACTCTGCCTTGATCCGCATCACCTGGTCAACGATTTCCCAGGTCTGCAAGTTGCGTTTGAATCCCATCCGGCCTGTTGCGCAGAATACGCAACCCATGGCACAACCAACTTGAGAACTGACACAGATGATGTACTTCTCATTGCCTGGCCGGTGCAGCAGCGGAATGCGAACCGCTTCAAAAGGCTGATCATCTTCGCCGTGAAAGAGGTACTTGGTAAAGCCATCGGTGGGCGAAGTGCGCCGGTCTACAATCTTCAATACTGGAATATGGGTTGCATCCCTCACCTGTTTGAGCAACTTGTTCGAAACCTGGTCAAGTCTTTCCGGCACTTGGCCATTTTGTCTGACAACCGCTGCCTGCAACCGACGGGCGAGTGTAATATCGACACCAAGATGCTTCAACTCTTCATGTAATCCGAAGGCTGTATGTTGCTTGAATGATATGGTCATGAATCAAATCGTTCTGTGAATCGTATCGGATTACGCTACTCAGCCGGCTCAATCACTGCTGACATGGAACCTTTCGAATTCTTCGAAAGCGGATCAGCACCATAGGCATGAATCTGTTCCTGCTTCAACTCTGCGCGTTCTTTGGTCGTGGTATCAACAATTGCTCTGCCTCGGGAATCTACTTCCTGCGCCATCTGGAATGCCTTGGGCACTGGATGGCCGAACAATTCACCCAGCATACGGATGACATATTCATAAGTGTGATCATCATCATTCAGCAGTATCACATGGTAAGGTGGCATGTGATACACCTTATCCTTGGATTGCTGCCTAGGCTTGGCTTTGCGGGTTTTTACTTGCGTCGTCTCAATGCTCATGCTGCAAAAAATCCTCTCTGAACGTCTGCTATTATTACATCGAACACTGGAAATCTCAACTATTCCTGCTGACACAAACCAAGGTCAAGTCATCAAACTGTTCAGGTGCAGTTGCAAATTCGTCCACCGCACGCAGAACATGTTGCCCTAAAAGTGGCGCCTCTTTGGCGCCATTCTTCATGGCAGCCATCAACCTCTCACGGCCGAAAGATTCCTTGTTGCTGTTGTTTGCATCTGTTATGCCATCCGTGCACAAGAGCAGGCATTCCCCCGGATTCAGTGGAACCTCAACGGCGGAATAAGCAAAATCTTCCACTACCCCCAAAGGCAAGCCATTCATTTCGTTAGCTGCATATTCCTCAATGGTTCCATCGGCTTTGCGCAAGAGTGGCGGCACTTGCCCGGCATTCACCAGCGTTACAGTGCCTCGCGATGGATCAAGGATGCACAGCAAAAATGCAACAAATCGATCCGAAATACCTGCCTGATGGAATAGATAGTTCAGCTTATGTACAGCCTGTGATGCATTGGTTTCCGAGAGCACTGCCAGGTTGACATCACCGCTCACCCGCGCCATCAACAGCGCTGCAGGAACTCCCTTACCTGCAATATCGCCTACTGAAAGTGCCAGGCGGTTATCTACTAAAGGAAGAAACCCATAGAAATCACCGCCCACTTCGCGGGCTGCTTTATAGTGAGCAAAGAACTGATAACCCTCCAGCACAGGCAAACGATTAGGCAGAAAGCACTTCTGCACTTCCACTGCGAGTTCAATCTCACGCTGCATTTTCTGCCGCAGATTCAGATTCTCATGCAGCTTGACATTATCAAGTGCCACCGCAGCCTGGTTGGCTACCGCAATAAGCAACTGCAGATCTTCCTGGTTGAACTTCCTGACACGATCCTGCGTATCGACCTGTAACACGCCAAAGACTTCGCCATCAGAGGAAACCAGTGGCGCTGCCATGATGGAACGAATCTTGAAATCAGAGATGCTCGCTGCCAGTTGAAACTGTTCATTCTGTGCAGCATCTTCAATCAACAGCGCTTCGGCATTATCCATACATTTTCTGAGGATGGTCTTGCTGAAGCGTGCCGTCGATTCATCTTTCTCACGTCGTGTCTTCAAAGCCTTGGGAACAAATTGACCATTACTGTCCTGCACTATGAAAAATCCACGATCAGCCTGGCGAAAGACCTGAAACAGACCATCCAGAATTTTGGGCAGCAGCGGCCCGATTTCAACCGCGCGTGCCAGGCTGTTGGATACCTCCAGCAGCACGCGCAATCGTTCTGCCGGCTGAGATGCCAGCACATTGACTGAGCCTGCTCCTGCCTGCACCGAGGAAACTACCGTTCCTGAATCCTCACTGATGCTGGATGATGGAAGCGATGTTTCGTCCACATACTCGCAGAAGAAATCACAAATCTTGACCTTGTCGCCAGGCGTTAACGCTACAGGCTTGTCTGCCTCCACCTTCTTGTCGTTCAGAACGGTAAGGTTTCTGCTCTTCAGATCCTCAATGTAATAGGCATTGTTGCGCCAGATGATCTTTGCATGTTCCCTGCTAACCGCACTGACGTTAAAGACGATGTCGCATTCCGGATTGCGACCAATAACATTGGTCCCCTTTTTCAGCTCAAACCGTTTCCCAGACAGGGGGCCACGTACCACAACAAGAAAGGGCATAGTAGATCGCCGGAGGACTTCTGTTCCAGAAAGTTATCTGAATATGGAGAATTTTAAGACGAATAAATGAAGGACTCAAGCATTTAGTCTAAATTATACTAGGGTTGAAACTTATTTCCCCATACGAGGGAATAGAAGGTGATGCAGGTGAGCGTATCTCGTTACGGCTGGACATCGATTCCTCGTGCCGTTCCCCCAAAGGATTCCCTGGAGGATTCCGTGGAACAGGTGATCGAGCAGGCTGGCTCATTGAATCAGGAACGGATGCTTGCCAAAGCCTGCCAGGCTCACGATCCCATGGCCATGAAGAATCTGGTGGAGCGGTTCGAAGCCGATGTCTATCGGGTCTGTTGCCGTTTGCTGTCTGATCCGCATGAAGCGGAAGACCTTGCCCAGGAATCCTTCATCCGTGTGTTCCGAAGTCTCCATACGTGGGATCAGGAACGCCCGCTGAAACCCTGGATACTCAGCATTGCCATTAATCGTTGCCGAACGGCATTGGCAAAGCGAGCACGACGGCCACACTTAAGCCCGATTCTCGATACCAACCCCTGCCGCGAAAAACCTGCGGAACGCACCAGCGATCTTCAGCAGGAAATTAACGCCGCTGTTGATTCTCTTCGTGTGGAATACAAGGAGGTATTCATTCTCTTCCACCAGGAAGAGCTGCCTTATGAAACCATTGGTTCCATCATGCAGAAACCGGTAGGCACCATTAAAACCTGGCTTCACCGTGCCCGACAATCTGTGGTACAGATTCTTCAGGAACGGGGAGTAGTTCACACCGGGAGGGAAGGCCTCCAATGAAAGACATGACTTGTCAGCAGATACAGCATGAACTGCAGGAACTGCTTGATGCACGTTTCGAGGGTAACCTACCTCTGGAACTGCACCATCATGTGGAACACTGCCAAGCGTGCCAACCGTGGCAGGCACTGTTCAGCGCAACTGCTACCATCATACCCAATGTGCCTGACCACTTCACACAATCTGTTCTGAACCGCTACCGCCGCGAACAGAACCGCACACGCTGGCTCAGGAATTCGTCGTATCTTGCCTGTGCCGCTGCCGTCGCCATTGCACTTTTCACCTGGTACATGCAACACCCAGGCCAGATACCTCAGCCAGGCGACCAGCAGCAGGCACAACTCCCACTGAATCCGAATCAATTCTTAGCCACTGTGAAACAGGAATTCAATTCGTTCACGGAACGATCCTGGAATTTGCCTAACCCTTCCTTTGAGATTCCTGCTACTTTCACCAGTTGGGAGTTCCCCGAACTGGATAACCCACTGGAGATCGGTTACCCCACTCTGCGGAACTTCAGCCAGACGATTCAGTATGCTATCGAACCCTTCGAAGAACCAACCCGCCACGCCATCTCCAGGGTAAAAGCAGTGATCGATGCCCCCGAAGTCAAGAAGTGGGTCAACCGGTTTATTTAGAACTGTAACTCTGTCTAATGGTTGGCACAGACATTCTTGTCTGTGCGCATAGGCAGGAATGCCTGTGCCACTGCCACAATTCTCTAAAAAGTCCTGGCATCACACTCCCAGCATCGATTCCCCCACAAACGCCGAAAACGCACCCTGCTGCACCAGTTCAGTAGTCACCTGAATATCAGGCGCAAAATAGCGGTCGTGATCATAGAACGGTGCATGACGTCGTACCAGTTGCCTGGCCTCTTCCAACTTCGCTGAAGTGTGAAACGGCTTACGGAAATCCAACCCCTGCACCGCAGCCAATAATTCGATGGCCACAATACTTGCCGCGTTTTCAGCCATCTCCTGCAAACGGCGTGCTGCAAACGTCGCCATCGAAACATGATCTTCCTGGTTGGCAGATGTCGGTATGCTGTCCACCGATGCCGGGTGTGCCAGCGTCTTGTTCTCACTGACCAAAGCCGCAGCGGTTACCTGGGCAATCATGAACCCCGAATTCACTCCACCATTTTCCACAAGGAACGGCGGCAAACCCGAAAGATTCTTGTCAATCAGCAATGCCGTTCGCCTTTCCGACAGCGACCCGATCTCCGCTAGAGCTATTGCCAGATTGTCCGCCACCATGGCAACCGGTTCTGCATGGAAGTTGCCGCCCGAAATAATCTCATCGGTCTCTGCAAAGATCAGCGGATTGTCCGAAACGCCATTGGCTTCCAGGCAAAGCAGCTTCGCTGCATGCTGCATCTGATCCAGACACGCCCCCATCACCTGAGGCTGACAACGCAGTGAATAGGGATCCTGCACCTTGCTGCAATTCTCGTGCGACTTCTCAATCTCGCTATGCCCCAAAAGCTCCCGATACTTCGCAGCGACCTGCTGTTGTGCAGGCAAACCACGCACTTCATGAATGCGTTCATCAAACGGCTTGCGACTTCCCTGCGCCGCCTCCACCGAAAGTACCCCTGCAACAAGCGCTGCATCAAACACTGCTTCGCAGGCAAAAAGTCCCTGCAGTGCCAGTGCTGTAGACACCTGCGTACCATTAAGCAGCGCCAGCCCTTCTTTGGGAGCAAGCACGAACGGTTCTAACCCCGCCTGCTGCATCGCCTGCCTGCCGGTGATGGTCTTCCCTTGGTAACTGGCCGCCCCCTCGCCAATGAGCACTGCCGCCATATGTGCGAGCGGCGCCAGATCGCCCGATGCACCCACCGAACCCTTGGCCGGTATCACCGGATAGACCTGCTTGTTGAAAAGCCTGATCAGTGCATCGATCACTTGCCGACGTACACCAGAATATCCTCGCGCCAGGCTGTTGATCTTCAGTGCCAGAATGAGCCGCACCGTGGCATCATCCAGCGGCTTACCTACCCCCGCCGCGTGCGACAACACAATGCTTCGCTGCAGTAGTTCAAGCTCATCAGGCTGAATCCGCGTGTTGGCCAGCAACCCAAAACCGGTGTTGACACCGTAAACCGTGCGGCCTTCGATCAAAACACGTTTGACACAATCTGCCGCTATATCAATGGCAGCAAAACTCTCCGGTGACAATTCCAGTTGAAGAGAACTGTCTTTCGCCAGCCTTCGCCAATCTGCCAGCGAAACCCGTCCTGGTTTCATCGTGTAATTCTTCATCATGTTACCCCAGCATTGGCAAATCGAGATGCTGTTCCCGAGCAGTTTGCCTTGCAATATCGTAGCCCGCATCAGCATGTCGCATCACACCCGTCGCAGGATCATTCCACAGCACCCGCTTGATGCGCGCCGCCGCTGCATCAGTCCCATCACAAAGAATCACTACCCCGGCATGCTGACTGAACCCCATGCCCACCCCGCCGCCATGATGCAGCGAAACCCAGGTGGCGCCCGATGCGGTATTCAGCAAGGCATTGAGCAAAGGCCAATCGGAAACCGCATCCGAACCGTCCATCATGCTCTCCGTTTCCCGATTCGGGCTGGCCACCGAGCCGGAATCGAGATGATCTCTGCCAATAACGATCGGATCTTCGACCTCGCCCCGTGCCACCATTTCATTGAACGCCAGCCCCAGCCGGGCCCGATCTTTCAAACCCACCCAACAGATGCGGGCAGGCAATCCCTGAAACTGAATCCGCTCCCGCGCCATATCCAGCCAGCGATGCAGCGATGCATGATCAGGCAACAACTCCTTCACCTTCTGATCCGTCCGGTAAATATCTTCCGGCTTGCCCGAAAGCGCCACCCATCGAAACGGTCCAATGCCTTCACAGAACAACGGGCGAATGTAAGCCGGGACAAACCCAGGAAAATCAAATGCGTTCTTTACACCGGTCTCAAAAGCCATCTGCCTGATATTGTTGCCGTAATCGAGCGTCGCAGCACCCGATTTCTGCAGCTCCAACATGGCCCTCACCTGCACCGCCATAGACGCCTTGGCTGCTTCAACAACAGCTTGCGGCTCACTTTGTCTTCGCAACTTCCATTGCTCCAGCGTCCAACCCTGAGGCAAATAGCCATTGAGTGGATCGTGTGCACTGGTTTGATCCGTCACCACATCCGGCTTGAATGCATGTTTCGATATTTCGGTAAAGACATCCGCTGCATTGCCCAACAACCCAATCGAGACAGGTTTCTTCTCTGCAAATGATTTCTTGAGCAGTTGAATCCCATGTTCCAACGATGACGCTTTGACATCGAGGTACCTGGTTCGCAATCGAAAGTCGATGCGGGTTTCATCACACTCAACGGCCAGCAGCGAGAACCCTGCCATCACGCCTGCCAGTGGTTGAGCGCCACCCATGCCCCCCAGTCCACCGGTCAGAATCCATTTCCCAGTAGCGTTGCCGCCAAAGTGCTTTTGAGCAACAGCGACAAAAGTTTCATAGGTGCCTTGCACAATTCCCTGCGTGCCGATGTAAATCCAACTGCCCGCTGTCATCTGGCCATACATCATCAAGCCGAGCTTATCGAGCGAATTGAAATGCTCCCAGTTAGCCCAGTGAGGCACCAGATTGGAATTGGCCAGCAGAACACGCGGTGCATCGGCATGCGTCTTGAAAACACCCACCGGTTTGCCCGATTGAATCAGCAGGGTTTCATCAGCTTCCAGTCGCTTCAGCACTTCCACAATCTTGTCGAAGCATTCCCAGTTGCGTGCCGCCCGCCCAATGCCGCCATACACGACCAGTTCTGCGGGCCGCTCCGCCACTTCCGCATCGAGATTGTTCATCAGCATCCGCATCGCAGCTTCAGCCTGCCAGTTCTTGCAGCTGATCTGTTTGCCTCGTGGTGCACGAATCACCCTGCTGGCGTCGTTACGGTTTTGCATGGAAATGTCCCGGAAGAGGTCTTGTCCAATGATGCAGCAGATGCCAGACAATGCGGGCAGCCACGCGGGCGCTTTGCTGCGATGGATCCAGTGGCGGACTGAGTTCAACCATGTCTGCAATAGCCAGCTTCCCTGATTCGGCAACCGTCTGAATCAGTTCGAGCAGCACAATCAGCGGCATGCCCAGGCTGGCCGGAGCGCTCACTCCCGGCATCAAATCAACAGGCAGAACATCCAGATCAATGCTGAGGTAGACCAGATCGAGCGGCTCCAGGAAAATCCGCAGTTGTTCCAGATGAGTATCGAGCGGCAACGTATTCAGTTGAATATCGGTCAGCCAGGTCGCACCCAGGCTGCGTGCCCGATCAAAGAGGGCAGTGGTATTGGAAGGCTCTGCTATGCCCAGGCAGAAATAGTTGAAAGGCAACTTCTCCGCTTCGCACCATTGGGCAATCTGGGAGAACGGCGTTCCTGAGTGTGCGGTTGCATTCTGCCTGAGGTCAAAGTGTGCATCACAATTGATGATGCCAAATTTTTTTCCTTTGGTGTAATCTTTGAGGCCCTGGAATGTTCCCCAGGCGGTTTCATGCCCGCCCCCCAGTACAGTTACCTTCTGCACAAACGCCAACAAGTATTCGATGCGTTCCGCCAGTTGCTGTTGCCCTTCCTCCATCTTCGGCCCATCGCAGACAACATCACCACCATCGTAGAGCGGCTCATCATTGTGCCAGGCGAGATTAGCCAGCGCCCGCCGCAAGGCTTGCGGAGCTTCCGCAGCACCAGCCCGGCCCTGATTGCGTTTGACCCCTTCATCACACGCAAACCCCAACAGCACATGGCCAGGCGAATTCTTCGCCGTCCAACTCGTAATGACCTGATGCCAGCGACGCGCCTGCTGACCTTCAGCGGCAGTATCATCGCGACCGGCCCACACGCTCATTTCAGGATTGGCTGGCATCGAGTTGCCCCCGGAACATGCGATGTACGAGTGGATTGACTCCCAGTGAACATACGATTTCCGCTGGATGGTCAATATTCCAGATCAGCAAATCAGCCACTTTTCCCACTGCAATGGTACCGCAGTGGCCTGACCGCCCCAGTGCCCGCGCTGCATGCCGTGTCGTTCCCATGAGAGCCTCTTCAGGCGTCAATCCGAAGAGTACGCATGCCATGTTCATCGCCAATCGCAGCGAACAGAAGGGCGACGTCCCCGGATTCATATCGGTCGCCACCGCCATCGGCACACCCGCTTGCTGCAACAGCTTCACCGGCGGCATCGTCTTCTCACGCATGAAATAATAGGCCCCTGGCAACAGCACCGCAACGCCGCCGCACCGTGCCAGGGCATTGACTCCATTCTGATCCAGGTATTCGAGATGATCCGCAGACCAGGGCTGATGATGAGCAAGAGTTACCGTGCCCTGCGATGGGCTTAACTGTTCCACATGCCCCTTCACCGCCAGCCCATGCTGACGGGCTGCTGACCAGATGCAGTCACACTGCTCCACAGTAAATGCAATAGTCTCGCAAAAGACATCGACCGCTTCTGCCAGTTGTTGCTCTTTGGCATGTGGAATCATTTCGCGGATAATCAAATCCACATACTCATCCGCCCTGCCCTTGTACTCCGGAGGCACCGCATGTGCCGCTAAAAGCGTGGGAGAAATTTCTATCGAGTAAAGTTGCCCCAGCCGCTTCGCCACCCGTAGCATTTTGAATTCTTCTTCGGTGGACAAGCCGTAACCCGATTTGATTTCCAGGCATGTGACCCCTTCGCGGATGAGTGCCTTAACCCGCTCGCACGAAACCTCCAGCAACTGATCTTCTGACAATGCCCGCGTGGCCCGCACGCTGTTAAGGATGCCTCCACCCTGCCTGGCAATCTCCGTGTAAGGCACACCGCACAACCGCTTCTCCCATTCGTGTACGCGCGTTCCGCCAAATACCACATGCGAATGGCAATCAATCAACCCGGGAGTAACCCACCGCCCTTGTGCATCAATGACGTGGGCATCTGGTGGCACCTTCAATTCAGCCATAGGCACCAGTGCGGAAATCTTCCCACCTGAGATCACCACAGCATGATCCCGCAACGTCCCATACGCCCCAGGCACCGATGTATCCATCGTAGCCAGTTGGGCATGAATAATAACGGTATCAGTTACCTTGTTAAGAGTATTCAAAGCGGCTCTACCATCGTGCGATCATCAGCATTCTATTGTGATATGTCTGAATCGTTACCAGACTTCAGACGACGGATATCGCTCAAGATATTATCCAATAGATTATCGTATTTTGCTTTATTACGACAGCTGTGATTGCATTCATACGGTTCAAATGACACTCGCATGGTATTGTTATGCAACGAACGGGTATTGAAGACTACGAGAATGTAAGCAAATTCTTCTGCAGATAATTCAAGTACAACGCATCCGTCTTGGACGCCATCAGTTGAGCCCTTCTTCAAATCACCATACTTAGAAAGAGTATTCTCTAATTCGCTACTCATTGAGCCGTCGATCTGAACAGTAAATGGCTTCCTGTATAACCTCATTACAATAACACCCGACACACTTTGAGTAGTTTCACCTTCTCACCGCTTCCCCTGCTCCGGAAAATCCCCTTCATACCGTTTCAGCAGCGCAGCAACATCATTCTTCACCAGGTAGATTTTGCTCCGTACCGTTTTGCGTTCGCCTGGCTTTAAGCCGCCGATGCGAAAATCGGAATGTAGGCAGCGGGCTACGCCTTGAAACAGTTCTTGATAAGGCTCAGATGCCATCGCAAAAATCAGCTTTTCATCTGCACTGAAGCAACCAATCAGGCCATTGCTGGTCGTCAGGCTGGAAAGTGGCCGGGGGTTCACATCAGCAGCCGGTACATGAGCAGGCTTCCAGACCTGCCCCGGGACATAACGTGCCTTTTTCGCCCACTCGCGGGTGGGCATGCGGCTCAGTTTGCCATCGAGAAAGATAAAACACTTCGGAAGATAGTCTTCCAGGTTCCCCTCCAGCTTATTGCTGAAGCCGGTAAAAGTTCCCAGCCTCACGCAAGGCTGGGCCCAGTGTGCCTCGGAAGTCTTCTCACTCGGGTTGTGCAGTTCCAGTTGAAAATCAACTTCATCCTGCCTGGCTTCAATACGATGATTGACTACCACGCCATCCTGCAGCTCATCCCTGATTTCGATCCGCTTGCCATCCGCGCTGCGGGAAACGAGTTCACTGCGATGGCCGATCACCGTATGCTTGCCCCAATCAGCATCGGTTGAACCAGCTCGGCAATATGCTTCCAGATAGTTGATGCGAATCGCCCCGCCTGGCAGATGGCTGCCCTCAATAATCAGCCAGTTGGCTTCACGCCTGAGTGTCAGCGCAGGTTCATCAGCAATGGCGTGTTGGGCAAATAGACACATGAATACCAGTGCACAAACTAAACAGTTGGTTATTCGCATAAATCAAACCCTCGTAGGGTGCTGTCGCCGCGCTGGATCATCCCGTCATGAGCTTTCGTGCGAATCAAAGCAAGACGCATCATATGCCTTGCATAACTCTACTACTCCAGCGTCAAACCAAACATCCTCATGTCCAGGCGCAATTTGAAACCTCCATCCTACGGGCAACATCAAATACGGAATTGCACCTGGACACCAATTCTCAAGATGTTCGACATGAAGCGGACTAAAAAATGTTGGGTCGTTAGACTCTTCTCCAGCCCAAATATACCATCCACAGGTATCACCTTCTTCCCTTAGATGGACACCGTTAATTGGCAAAACACCCTCACGAACATTTTCAGAAATTCCCAATTTCAAATTTGAGGGACAAGGCATTGGCGTCACGCCGAAGCGCGTACAAACTTGAATCTGCTCTTTGAGATACTTTTGGTTCATGCTACCACCCGAATATGTTTTTCATGCGTTTCAGAGAGCCAAAAGCAAGACGCACCATAAGCCGCGCGGTCTCTGGTGCGTCTCGCTCTGATTCGCAAACGCCTGTCAACTGATGCTCTATCGCTCCACTGCACCCTACCATACTCCACCGTGCCCCCCACCCCCAACCCCTCTCCAACCAGGGGAGAGGGGAGAAGACCCATTAAATCTCCGCCAGCCGTTCCTTGGAATCGCCGAAGCTCTCCAACTTCACGCCTGCTTTCTCCATCAACGACAGATACAGGCTGCACATCTTGCGGTTCGGCTTGCCCAGGTAATCGAGAATGCGACCCGTCTTGATCTGGCCGCCGCCTTTACCCAGCACCACCACCGGCAACTGGTCATTATTATGGTGGCCCGACATCATGCTCGAGCAGAACATCAGCATGCTGTTATCAAGCAGCGTGCGTTCGCCTTCCTGCACCGCATCCAGCTTGCTGGCAATGTACGTCAGTTGCGAGGTGAAGAACTGGTTTACCCTGAGCCAGTCGGCACTGTCGGTATGCGACAGCAGATGATGGATCATGTAATCGACCTTCAGATGTGGAAACCGCAGCGAAGAATGATCGTTGTTGAGCTTCAGTGTTGTAACGCGGGTTGTATCAGTCCTGAATGCCAGCACCAGGATATCGCACATCAGCCGCATGTGCTGATCGACGTCCTGCGGAATGCCATCCGGCGGGCGAGGCATATCGGGCTTGGCCAGCGTTGGCCGCCAGCCTTGCAGACGGCCTGCTTTACCTGCTGATTCAATGCGCTGCTCCACATCGCGAACCGAAGCCAGGTATTCATCGAGCCGACGACGATCCGACTGGCTCACCGAATTACGCAAGCCGCGGGTATCTTCGATAACCGCATCGAGCACGCTCTTGTCGGCTTTGCCCACTTCATCGCGGAACAGTCGATCAAACGCGAGCGCCGGGTACAGTTCCAGTGGCGTTGGCGTGGTCGCGGAACTCCACGAAATGTGCGAACTATAGACCATCGAATAATTCTTGTGGATGGCAGCGATCGGCGGCTCGGTGCCCAGCACCAGGCTTGGCACCTTGGTCTGCCCGCGTGTTCGCTCCGCCAGCAGCTGATCGCAACTGATGCCTGATTTGATTTCTCCACCTGGCGCCAGATGCGCCCCGGTGAGCAGATTCCCGGTCTGGCAACTGTGAATACCGCCGATCAGAGCCTGTTCGTTAAACAGCCCACGCAGGAATAGCATCTTTTCACGATGAGGCAGAAGCGGCTCCAGCACTTTGCCGAACTCCATGTTCTTGCCTTCACCCTTGGCCCACCATTCGCGCGAGTGAAAGCCGTTGCCTGCAAACAGGCAGGCAAACCGGACCGGCGGCAGACTCGCAGGAACATGGCTGGGCTTGTCATCACCCCAGACCGCCCGCGATTCGAGCCAGGGCAGTGCCATCGAAACGCCAACGCCCCGCAGAAACGCACGCCGCGACAAAGGCTGAGTAACAGGTAACGTCACGACAAACTCCTTTAATGTTCCGAAGTTTCACTGCCCCGTACCATCCGAAACTGGGGGCTTAATACCAGAACCTTGAGCGCTGCAGAGATGCGACCATCGTTCTGGTGCAAGGCTGCCACCATCTTGTCGAGCAGCGCAGTATCCGAAAGCGAAATCGATCTTCCTAGAGCATACCCTGCCAACCGCTTACAGAACAGCCGCACGATGCTTTCTTTTTTTCTGGTCAGTAGATACTTTCGCAGACCATCGAGATCATCAAAGCTGGTTCCATCCTTGATGACTGCGTTGGCATCAACCGGCAAGCCACCCAAGTCTTTCTCCCGCCGCCTGCCAATGGGATCATACTTCTCCAGGGCAAAGCCAAAAGGATCGATCCGCTGATGGCACGAAGCACACTCTGCAACACTGGTATGTTTCTGCACCAGTTGCTTCATGGTCAGCTTGTCGGTGCCTTCTTCTTCGGGGAGCTTGGGAACATTGGGTGGAGGCTTGGGTAGCTTCTCGCCTAAGAGTGTTTCCACCACCCAATTGCCTCGCAGAATAGGGCTGGTGCGCGACGCACCCGATTGGCTGGCCTGCACACTCGCCAGGCCCAATAACCCACCACGGCCATATTGCTTTATCTGTGTAACCAGTCTCCACTGTTCGCCCTTAACGCCCGGTATGCCGTAATGGCGGGCCAACAGTTCATTGAGATAAGTTGCATCGCTGTCGAGCAGGCTGGCAACCGATCGGTCTTTCTGGAACAGATCTTTAAAGAACAAGATGGATTCTTCGTACATGGCTTGCCGCAGTGCTGCATCAAACATCGGGAATAGTTTTTCGTTCTTTTCGTTGTGTTCATCAAACCCGCGAACGTGAATCCACTGCGTGCCGAACTCGATGGCCAGCATACGCAACCTCTCGTCCTGCAGCATCCGCTCGAGTTGTTTGAGCAACACTTTTTCATTCTGAAGTTCGCCCCTTGCTGCCAGATTTCGCAGTTCTTCATCAGGTGACGACGACCAGAGGAAATAACTCAACCGGCTGGCCAGTTCCCAGTCATTGACCAGTGCAGGCTCCTTGCCCGTCGGCGATTGCTCGACGCGGAACAAAAACGCAGGGGAAACAAATATTCTCGTGATCAGGCCCTGAAACGCTTCTTCGTGTGAAACGCCTTTGGCCCGTAAATCGCGGTAGAGTTTCGTTAACTCACTCTGTTCCGATGGACTGAGCGGGCGACGAAATGCCCTGGCAGCAAATGGCAGCACTGCTTCCAGTTGTCTTGCCTCAGCCGTCTCTTCAATCTGCCTGGCTGCATCTGCCCGTTCCTTGAACTTCGGCAACTGTGCTTTGAAATACTCGAGCATGCCCGGAGCGCCATCCTGCGAAACATAGCCAATAAACTGAGGCAGATAATCGAACTCCGCTTTCGCCTGCCTGCTGACAAACTGGTGTTCCTTCCACCATGCATCCACCTGGCGAACCTGCTCCTCGCTCAGGATCAGCCGGTTGAGCGGTTCATCTTCACGATGAAACATCTTGATGGAAACCACTTCATCATTGGGAATGACATTGGGGTAGCAGAGATAAAGGGGGAACAGTTGACGAAATTCATTCATGCCTTGAAGCAGTTGCTTGACTCCCTGGCCCTCTTTGTCCGCAATCAGAGTTGATTTGCCATCCCAGATTTTCTCCATGCCGGGTGTATTCATCGGCAACTGCATCTGAACGACCCGCTGGCTGTCAGGCTTTTCCAGCTTGCCTTCCATAATCAGTTCCCTGCCCTGGAGCAAAGCTGCAGGTAGACGTATCACGGTCACCGTGTTGGCATCCACTGCCAGATCGCCATTATGAACGTGCGTTGCAGGCAGGCCGAAACGATTCGCATTCGCCGGTTTCTTCCCGAGCTTCACCGGTGCTACACCTTGGAACAATGGGCCATCGAGCGCTACCAGATTATCGTAGAGCAGGCTGTTCGGATCCTTGTCCTTCGCCACGCGTGGGCCGGAAAGCATTGCTTGAATTTTTGTTCCTAGTTCCTTCAGTTCAGGCTGTTGAGTCGGCTTGCCCAAGGCTGTCCGCCACCGATCGAGCAGCGAACCTGCTGGAATCATTGCCGCCACGCTTGCTATTACCTGTCGTGCCGGCCCATAGACGAAACTCCAGGTATCCCGATTGCCATGCCGGTCAGCATGAGGGTTTCCATCCAGCACGGACGAGTTGATATCGCCTGCCAGATTCCATTCACGACCACCCGGCTTGTCTTCCTGAATCGTCAATGCAATATCAGTCAGGTCGCAACCATGATCACCGTTGCGTGCATCAATTCCGAGTATCACCTGATCACCGCTATTGAGCGTCAGGGATTTGCCGTCCGCCTTGGCTGAACCACCAACACCAATGGCCCCTTCCGCAAACATGACAGCACGTTCACCGTTGCGATGCTCCAGCCACCAAGCCACGCCATTGCCACAAGCTGGATGTGCCGACGCAACGCGTGTCGAGATTTTCACCTTGCCCGCCAACGGGCTTTTCCACACCACTGCTACGCATTCCTGCGGCATGGGATGTACGACAACGCCGTGCGGAGCCGCACGCCCGGGTATGTGTTCTTCGGTATCGGAAGAATTAGATGCCAGTATGGGAAGTTCGGCACCCTTCTTTTTCCATCCATTCACCCACGCCTTGTTGCCAACTCGTTCCAGCTTCTCTTCGAGTGGCTGAAACGCAACCAGTGGAACCACTCGGCCCAGACTGCCAGAATCAACCGCCAGCACTTCGAGCCAACGCTGCAGAAATGGCGCATCAATACCGTGGCTGCTTGCCAGGATTTCTACTTTGCTGCTCGGCACTCGCACCTTCTCTGCAACAGCTTCCAGATACTTCGCAGTGTTGTGAAATACACTCGCATAATCCACTTCATACTCGTCCCGAAATGAATCATAGTCGGCCAGCAGCAAAGGCGGCTTGCCCAGTGCTTCCAGCCTAGGCTTCTGCCAGATCACCCTGGCGACATCTGTAACAGGCAGTAGATCCTGCGTAGACAGATAAAGCACCGCCTCGTTTTGCCCAGGCACCGGTTTGTAGCTCATCCGCAATGGCGTCGATTCTGCAATCGCTGGAACAAAGGGCAATTGACGAGTCAGGCATTCTGCAAAACCGGCTGGTGTCGACTGGATGTAGTTCGCCACGTTGTTCGTTTTCCACAGCACTGTCTGACAGCGTGTAATCTCGTTGGACAATGCCGGCACATCGGCTTCCGTCGCCACTGCCCATTTCTTTCTGATGGGATCAAGCACCGGCGAAGGCGTGGTACTGCTTAATGCATTCCAGAGAATGTCCAGGTATTTCGCATGTAATTTCTCAGTAGTAGCAACTTCTTGGAACGTGCGTTTTCCCTTCTGAATGGCCTCACGATGTCGTACCGTTGCGATTAGATATGGCTGCCAGAGGAGCTTGCCGTCCGCCGGTGCAACGCTGGCATAAAACTTCTGGAGTCGCCTGGTCCCCTCATCAGTCCAGTCACGCCGAGTCTTGGCGAGTGAAAATCGGAACCCATCCGGCAACAGCACCACATGCGATGCCAGTTCCTTGGCTGCATTCAGATACTTGGCAAGCAAAGCTGGTGAAATATCAGTCAGCGCTTCTGCTGCATTGGTAAAACCTTCGCCGGCAGCACCATCGGGTGGGAACTCGCGGGTGGGACGCAAATCCACACCCGTCAAATCCCGAATGGTATTGTCATATTCGGCATTGCTCAGTCTTCGCAATGGAACATGCCCCGGATCGCCCGATCGCGACTTCGCTTCATGATCCAGATATTCCTTCACCCACGAGAGCAGTTGCTTTTTCTCAGCTTCGGTGAGTTGTGGCTTTTTCGCAGGAGGCATCTCACCCGTTTCAATCTGTTCAATCAAGTTCTGCCAGGGTTTCAAATCCTTGCGGATATGTTCCAGCCCAGCAAAGCGTTCCAGATCGAGGCTACCTTTCTTCGATTCCGTGGAATGACACGTCAGACAGTATTTCTGCAGCAGCGGCTTCACCGTCTTCTGATACTGCTGTTCGAAATCCCTGGTCTCGGGTCGCGCAGGCTCCTGGGCTTCGAGCAACCCGAACCAGCCAGAGGTAGATGTCAACAGAAGGAGTGTGGTAATAACCAATACCACGGCCAGGACAAGCCGACTTGAAACGCTGTTTTTCGCTCGCAAGGATAGACTTCCGCAATGGAGGGGGATACAGGCAGATCAGTATCGTAACAGTTTCGCCTGAATTGTCTATAAGATACCGTCATCAGAATGAAGAACTTTAGAGGATGACAAACATGAATCATGCTGCAATTCTTGTCATGTTGCTTGCAGGGCTGCCCACTGTTCAAACGAATCAGACTAATCAGAAAAACAACCAGCCGTTCATCAACGTAAACTTAACGCCAGGCGAACCAGGCTCTCCAGACGCCCCTCGCTATTCCCCGGCAGGCAGACAACTCAAGCTCGCTGCAAAACCTCATCCGGAATTACCCGGCAAGGACCATCTCGAAGCACGATTACCACTAGGCACCGATGCTAAGAATGCTGGCGCGTTGCTCGTCGTTGCCCGTAGCCAGCCTGGCAAACCTTACGACCTTCTTTACGTGGAAAATCAGCAGACAAAACGTCTCAACTCCATGCCCATCACCATCAAGCCGAATGTCAATCGAAACAAGCATTGGTCTTCGTTCAATGCTGTCGTGCAGGTAAACCATGCCCGTGCGGGCACTCCACCTGCTTACACCAGTTATCCCCTTGCACTGTGGATCGTCGTCGATCAGGAATCTGATCAGCCTGATATTATCCGCATCTCCCGTCGTGGCTTTCTCACGGGCGAAGTGGTTTTGCAGAACCTCAAGTGGCAGGTCGTTCTCAGCGACAGCAACAACGATGGAATCCTGGGCAAAGCCGACTGGTGGGAACTCCGCCGACCAGGCAACAATGGCGGGATGGATGCCTCGCGCACCGTGGGAGATTATTGCTGGGCCGACGGCAAAGCCTGGCGAATTGAATTGCAGGGAACCGATGGACGATTTGCCCGCCTGATCCATTTCGACCCAGGCATCACCCAGGCCGAAGATGCCAACAAGCGTGACCGGCTTCGCGAAGACCGCCAGGCTGCCCGCGCCGCCCGGCCTGTCGAATTTCATAAGGATATCGAAACCGCGTTGCAAAAGGCCAAGCAGAGCAAGCAGCCTTACTTCATCAAGTTCGAGACCGACTGGTGCATGCCCTGCAAGCAGATGGATCAACTGGTCTTCACCGCCAAAGATGTTGCCGACGCTGCCCAGGGCATTGCCTGCGTCAAAGCCGATGGCGATGTCCGTAAAGACCTGACTGCAAGACATCAGGTGAAGGCCTATCCAACAGGCATTCTGTTTGGAGCAGATGGCAAAGAACTCGCCCGCTACGTCGGCTACCAAGGCGTCAAAGATATGACCGCATTTTTCAAAAAGGTGGAGTAATCCAGCGAATATCTAACAGAACAACGCCTCGTCTTCTCCCCTCTCCCTCTCGGGGAGAGGGGCCGGGGGTGAGGGGTTCTTACTTCAAGCGCTAATCAACAACGAAAGCAACACTCTCAAATGCTCCTCGATCACGACCGCTTCATGCTGCAGGAACAGGTTCGGCTCATCCGCACCGTCGATGCTTACGACATCTTCGACCCCGTCACCGGACAGATGATCGGCCACGCTGTGGAAACGCCCAACACCGCCATCGCCTGGCTGCGGCTCATCATCACCAAGAACTGGATGCCCACCTCGGTCACCGTTACCGATATGAATGGCCAGGTCATATTCACTCTGCACCGGGGCGGCTTTCTTTTCAAATCACGCATTGATGTCCGCGATGGCGAAGGCAACCCGATTGGCCACTTTGTCAGCCGCTTCTGGACACTCGTCGGCAAGCTCGATGTCTACGACCATCATGGCAACGTATGGGCAACGGTCGGCGGCGGCAGACGCTGGTTCTTCGACTATCATTTCACCACGCCCGATGGCACCGAGATTGGCCACGTCTCCAAACAGTGGCGAGGCGCCCTCGACATCATGAAAGACCTCTTCACCAGCGCCGACACCTTCCTGGTGGAAACCAACCCCGAATTCGCCAGCCACGCCCCCGCCAAAATGCTCATCCTCGGCGCCGCCCTCGCCATCGATATGGTCTTCAAAGAACAACACGGCAACGACAACATCGTCAGTTCGTTGATGGATGTGTAGAGAAATCGGTTCCTGAATCTACTCAATCTCGTTCACATTTTCTCTCAAAAATATCTTTGCTTCTGAAGCGGCCTGAAGAAGTGCATCATAAACTACAACTTCATCCGGAATTGGAATTTTTTCCCGCAACGATGCACACCAATTCCAGTTAAATCTTTCGAGTGGTTCAACCGTTCCTATCAATTCTTGCAGTTGCTGCTTCGGAGTTGAAATTAACACTTCTATCCGTTCTACATCATCGTCAATCGACCAGTACATCGCGAGAGGAAGAAGGTGACGAAATGATTCAGGTACAGTAGAAGGTTCGAACTGGACACCGTCAATATCAGCGTATCGTGAAGTCACTGATCGAGGAGAATGATCAGCTGAATCGATAGGTTCATCGGTGCTCATGATCAATACCAGTCATTCGAGGCATGAAACCAATACCAATCATTGCCAAGTCCATACAGACCATAGCGTGCGGCTCCAAACGGCGTTCCCTTCTGGTTAGGCTTATAGACAAAACCATACGACATGGTATCCGGGCCAATCCCATCGGGGCCCCAGTGAACACGAAAGTAAACACCGCCTCGAGCATCAGCTGCGTATTCATCAACATGATAAATACCCAATCGTTGATTCAACTTCGTACCCTGATACTTTGATATTTTTGCTTCGGGAAACAACTGCTCAAAGGATGACCGGGATAGCGCAAATGCGGTTCGTCTGGGGATGTAATACTTCAGCAGTATATAGGTGCTGAAGATGATTACCAAAAGAACCGCCACCCGTTTCCATCCGATGCGTATCGTGCGGAACTTGCCCTGCCAAGCCCATGCAATCAGGGTGCCCAGGACAATCACAGCGATGAACGGTGCAGTAAGGAATGCTGGTATCATCGCATACATGATTGCATCGGTAAGCACACCCGGATAAATGCTGAGAATAATCGCAGTCACAGATGCTATCACCACCAGCACAAACATAGGATAAAGGGTGATCTTCATAATGACCACATGAGACACAGTGAGGAAGCCCCACCAACGGTTGCAATCGCACGCTGGGTCGAGCTTGAAACAGCGAGAGCACTATTGCTTCGCGGTTTTATCGCTCGACCCATCCTACAAGCTAATTCCTACTTTCTCCCCTTCAAATGCTCCTCCATCTTGAGGTGGGGCACGCCGTTTTGCCACCAGTCGGGGGCGGGTTTGCCTTGCAGGTAGTGATCGAAGAACTCACGCATGCGGACTGCGTAATCCTTCTGGTTTTCCTGCTTGGCCAGGCCGTGGTTTTCACCCTTGTATTGCAGCATCACCACAGGCTTCTGCAACCGTCGCAGGGTGTTGTAGTATTCAATGCCCTGGGTGAAATCGACCGCGCCGTCTTTATCGTTGTGCAGCAGCAGCAAAGGCGTCTCGACATTCTTGGCAAAGAAGACCGGGCTGTTGCGGATGTACGCATCCTGCTCATCCCAGTAACCTGCCGTGAATCGCCCCTGGCTGCTTTCAAAAATAGGCTGATTGGCCGATCCGCTGTTCCAGTAAACGCTGCTGTACATGCTGATGAGGTCCGTCAGCGGAGCGCCGGCAATGGCACAGGCAAACCGCTTGGTCTGCGTGATGCCGAATGCCGTCTGATAACCACCCCACGAGTGGCCATGCAAACCAACCTTCTTGCCATCGACCACGCCGGTGGCGATCGCTGCATCGAGCGCAGGCAGGATGCACTCCACCGATGACTTGCCCGGATCGTTAATGCGATAGGTAATATCAGGCATCAGCACCGCATAGCCGTTGGTAGTGTAAATCGATTTGTTGAACCCACCACGATATCCTGGCGGCGTATACTGATGCGTACCCTGCGTCAGCTTCTCGTAAATGTAGATGACCGTGGGGTACTGTTTGCCCGGTTCATAATTGGCAGGCAGGTAGAGCGTGCCCTGCAGCTTGGCGCCCTTGGTGCCGGTGTAATCTACAATCTTGTAGCCTGAACACCAGAAATAGTCTTTCTGCTGGGGGTTGCTATCCGTAACTTTCTTGCTTTCCTTGAAACTGGCATCGGTCAGGAAATATTCCGGGCTGTCGATGGCTGTCTGCCTGGTGTAAGCAAACACATCGGCATTGCGTGCCTTGAACGGTGTGCCGTAGTTGCAATCGTTCCACAGCAGCGTTTTCACACCCTCGGTGCCCGGATCGATCCGGCCCACGCCACTCTTTTTGGTCCACTCGCCATACATGGTGACATACAGTGGCTTGGTGAAATCATAACCAGGCTTAGGCTCAGCTTCATACTGAGTGATACCCTGATAGCGAATCTGATCCGACCGGCCATTGCCCGTCAGGTTCCTGCCACCCTTGCCTTCAACACTGACCGCCCACAGGTCCCAGCCATCAGAAAGAATGACCGTCTTGCCATCGCGTGACCAGCCGAGCGGGAAGCGTGGTGGCTTATCAACATTGTGATCGTCTTCATCATTGACGAACGAAGTATTCTTGATGGCAGCAGTCAGGTTGACTGTTTTTCCCGTTACCAGGTCGCAGGCGAAGAAATGACCATCATCATAATAAAGGAAGTGGCTTCCCGTCGGCGAACTGTTGAAGCTGTTGCGACTCTTCGTGACGATTTTCTTCCTGTCTCCGGTCTGCGTGTCAACAGAGTAAATATCAGCGTATCGCCTGCCATCCAGGTTGCCCATGTAGTCATAGGCTCGAGTGTCTCTACCGATGCCATAACGGTTCTTCGGGGATACGGTGACATTTTTCAGAGCCTCATCAGCCAGTCGAATGAACTTCTTGTCTTTGATGCGATAGGTAGCCAGGAACGTGTGCTGCTTGTCACTCGCCGACTGAACCTGCTGCATAGGCTGCAGGCGTTCATCCTTCCAGTGCCAGATGACCAGATCAGGCTTGGCAGGAGTCGTCGCTGTTGCAGTTGGCCGTGCAGAACTGCTTGCCACGGCTCCTTCTTTGCGTGGTTCTTCCCGTTTCTCCGAAGCACGTGACCCACCGCCAGAACCACCGCCAGGCCTGGTTTCTTCCTTCTTCTTCCGCTCTGCAATGCCAAAGATGAAGGCATCTAAGCCTTCATTCCAATTGGCCGGGCGATTGGTGCTGATAGCCATCTCTGCAGGGAAACTCTTATCCCCCTTGGGATCAAAAACCACTTTCTCCGGCTTGGGTCCGAGCTTGGAGAAGCCGAGAATGCTGATCCACTTGGTTTCATACCCTGCATCGTCTACCGATTTCGTAACGGTGAACGCGGTACGGTCTTCATTCCAGTTGATCTGTCGATAAACCGCTTTGCCGTTTTCAATTGGGTAAAGAGCACCGGTTTTCAGGTCATGCAACTGAACACCATTGCCAGACTGCCCAGCTGCGTCAATCGTGGTAACAAGCCAGTTGCCTGCCTTGTCGAAGGAGTAGTCTGCCACATTGCCGAACACGAGTTCAGTGCCTGCGGCAAGGTTACGAACCACTAGATCGGTGCCGCTGTGAGATGGCGCGGGGGTAGTTGGCGCTGCTGCTGGTGCAGTGGGAACTGGCCCGCGGGATCCGCGTGGCCCACGACTGGGCTCCTCATCCGCACTTCCCGTACCCGATTTCCGATAAGCAATATGACACGCTGTCTCACCTGCGAACTCGCAGGAGCTGACGTTTTCCAGCTCGGTCTTCTCCATCGTCTTGGTGTTGATGAGATACAGTTTGGAAACAGGCTTGGGCTGACCGGGCATGCCACCTGTCTTGACGTAGGGAAGAACCGAGAAAGCCAGCCAGTTGGAATCGAAGGAAAACTGCAGTTGTCCGCTGCCACCACCAGCTGGATACTTCGTTTCCTTGCCATCCGCTACCGAACGTAGAATGACTTCACCATCACCCTCAGCAGGTGTAACGCGATGAGCAAACCATTTGCCATCGTTGGAGAGCACCGCTGTCCGGATGGATCGCCATTTGTCAGCATCCTCGAGGCTTAACTTCTTCTTGGCTGACTTCTCTGCCGCCGGTTCCTTTTTCAGGTCAACCAGCTTCTTCTGTAGGTCAGCTATTTTCTTTTCAAGCTCATCTATCTCTTTTTTGTCATCGGCCCAGGCGGGCAGACTCAACCCTAATACACTCAGGCTGCCCAGCAGCATGAGGCTGAAGCCAAATCGACGTAACACGATCACTCTCCCCTGGTGAACCAGCATCACAGGATGAACAGAAAACGGAAGCTGCTACTGTAACAAATTCACATCGCAATACATGATGGAAATGTGATAATTGCCATTTTCTTTGCAGTTTCGGGTGTGGACTTGATGCTGCTGACGGTCAGTCGACATTGGGAATGGTAACTGAAAGTTGGATTAGCAAACGTTGGCCTGCATGGGTTGCGAGATTTGTTTGAGATTGACGACGTTGAGCGATTTTCCAATATGACATTAACTAATGTGGTTTTGTTTCCGTGGATAAGGGAAATGTCTCTTAAGTTCATTTAGAGGCTTTTCTAATAAAAACCATGACAGACTTGCAACAACAATAGAAACACCAGTAACGATCAAAAACAATGACCAACTCTTCTCTGGCAACTCAATGCCGAAGTATTCAGCATAGTTGGGAATAAACCACTGCCAGACGTAAACTCCATAGCTGTTAGTCCCGATGTAAGCCAATGGCCTCCAAGAAAGAAATCTTACCAACGCTGATTCGTTACTGCTGGCGATCGAAATGTAAACAAACGCTACTGACAGGCATCCTGAAGCAATGTCTGTCAAAACGTACTTCGCAATTCGATCATCTGGCCGAAAGTAAAAGTAAGCAAGAATCAGCGAGCCACTTGCCCCTAACAGTATTGCGTATCGTTTTTCAAATCGCGGGTAAGACTGTTGAATCAGCGCCAACATTGCTCCCATGCCGAGAGTATCAAGGCAACTTGGCATCAGGAAACGGCTCATCATTGTATAGAAAATGTTGTACGCAAAATAGCGGAATATCGGAGCAGTGATAATTGCGACAGCAATAGTCCAGGGAAGTAACTTTCGTGGCGTGAGCAACACGATGAACGGCCAAATGAGGTAGAACTGTTCCTCGACTGCAAGTGACCAAAAATGCCCGCCAACTTCAGGTGTTACCTTTTCGATCACCATTTTGACATTTGACAGGTACGCGGCGTGCCACCATGCCGACTCCCATATACCTGGTAGATTCACAATGACAGCAATTAGTAGCGCAAGGTAATAAAGCGGAAAGATTCTCAAAAATCGGCGGATGTAGAATGTGATGATTACTTTTGAAAACTGAGTTTCTGCCGCCTTATGCGTTCCGAGTAGTATTCCGGTTATCAAGTAACCCGAAAGAACGAAAAACAATCTGACTCCAAATGCTCCAATATCAAACGGCAGAAAATGAGGCGTCGTGTGAGTTACGATCACAAATATGACCGCGAATGCCCTAAGACCGTCTAACTGTGATATGTGGTTCTGGATGGTGTTTGCGTTATTTCCCATTGTTAAGAACATATCTCGTAAAATCATGCATCTCAACTTAATTATCCAGTGTGACCACACTCCCAGCGGGGTGAGAGGGATTGTATTTCTTTGCTCTTTAGTTCACCTTAAACAGTGGTATCGACAGAGATGTCTGTGCTATAACCCATGTTTGGAGAAATATACTACGCCGACAATATCGCCTCAATCACCTTCCCATTCGTCAAGCTCTGAGGCCGCTGCAACCGGTCCATGATTAGCGTTTCCGGATCAATGCCCAGACAATGATAAATGGTGGCCACCAGATCAGCAGGTGAAGTCGGGTTACTGGCCGGGGCTGCTGCAAACTTATCACTGGAACCATGCACGATGCCACCCTGAATACCACCCCCCGCTAATACGCTTGAAAACACCTGCGACCAGTGATCGCGGCCATCGCGGCCTGCACCCGCGCCACCCACTACTGACTGACCCACCCTGGGTGTGCGGCCCATCTCACCCGTCCACACCACCAGCACATCATCCAGCATGCCCCGCTGTTCCAGATCATCAAGCAACGCGGAAAATGCCTGATCGGTAACGGGACACAGCCTCGTCTTGAGGTCAATGAAGTTGCGACTGTGCGTATCCCAGTAAACAGAAACATTGGTGATACCATCGTTCTGCCAGAAGACGGTCACCAGCGGCACCCCCGCCTCCACCAGCCGCCGGGCCTGCAGCACCGCTTGCCCGTGGATGTTCATGCCATACCGTTCTCGCAGCTTCGGGTCTTCCTTACTGAGGTCAAACGCCGCCGTCACTTCAGGCCGCGTCAGGATGGAGAGTGCATTCTCGTAATGCCTCGACATGGAACTGAGTTGCTGATCCTGCTCCAGTTCCCGCACCTGATGGTCAATCTGCTGCAGCAGCGATCGCCGGCGTTCAAACCGTTCCGGAGGAATATCGGCTCGCAGATTGAAATCTGCAACCTTGTAGTTCGGACTGCTCGCATCGCTGTCAATCCGCATCGGCTGATAAACCGGCCCCAGCCAACCTGCCCCCTGCCCGTGCGATTCCTCCACAAACCGCGGTGCACCCTCGCCAGCTACTTTCGGCATCATCGACACAAACGCAGGCAAAGGCTTCTTCCCCTTACCCATCCGGCTCAACACAGAGCCAATATTGGGCCAGTCTTCGTGCAGTGTTGCGCCTTGTTTAGGAAGCGGATAACCTGTCAGCAACTCATGGGTAGCGGTGGTGTGATTGACATCGCCATGTGTCATGGAACGAATAACCGCCAGCTTGTCCATCCGCTGGGCTAATCTCGGAAGATGCTCACAGATTTGAATGCCGGGCACCGAAGTTCGTATGGGCTTGAACTCCCCGCGATACTCAGCTGGGGCCATTGGCTTGGGATCCCATGTATCCTGCTGAGCCGGCCCGCCCCACATGAATAATAAGATGCAGGCCTTCGCTGGCTTCCTCGGCAAACGAACTTTGATGTTGGAACTGATACTTGCCTGCCGTGCCTGTACTAATTGGGGCAAACCCAACCCCATCAGACTCAGCGAGCCTGCACGCAGGAATTCTCTTCTGCCCATCGGAGCAGTGCGAAAGAAACCCTGGCAGGCTTGCGGATGGATCATGAACTTCTTTCAGGCAGGTTGACCAGCGGACTTTCAGTATGCCACATCAACTATCACTTGAAAAGAGGATTGCCTGGCAAATGATCTGATGTGCAATTCGTAGATACAATCTATTTTGCGTATACCCATCACATTGCCTGTAACCTGAATGTTGAGCAGACACTTACTCACGATTTTCTGACATTGATTCTGACATGTGATAAACGGGTATCAGAAACCCCTGTTTTCTACGCAGATTTGAATGCACGAGGAGGGATTTGAACCCACACGCCTTGCGGCACTGGATCCTAAGTCCAGCGCGTCTGCCAGTTCCGCCACTCGTGCTTTTGTCCATTCTAGCTTATTTATAGGCCATTTCTGCATTTTTCTTCGTCTTCACCATTTAGCTGCAATGTGAATAATATGGGACATGTTGCCCCCACTTTGCCCCCACCAAGCAGGCGTCTAATTGCTTAGACAGAGTCATCGTACTGTGTTTGGACACTTTTGACTATCGATTGTTGCAGGCTCATGAAGCCGGCCCAGCGGTAGGCGCTGCTCTCTGATTGGAAGAATTTGGATCAGGAAGACCAGCAGTCGCTGAAGGAACTCTTCCGGGTGATTCGCCGCCTCCACAAAGCCTATCTCTTGAAGGAACAGTTCGTGCAACTGTGGGACTACTATCGACCGGAGTGGGCCAGGAAGTTCTTGCGAAGTGTAAGGCCTCGCTACGCTGGCAACGCTTGCCTGAGTTCGAGAAGTTCGCGGCCATGATGCAGAAGCACTGGATAGGCATCATCCCCTATGCTCATAAGCAGCTTCCGTTCAAAAGAATATCCCTGGAATGTATTTAGCAGCATTTGACTGGCTTAAATTGCATTGCCCAAGCTTGGATCTGTAAAACTCAGCCTCGCGATTGCCCTGCTTACTTCAAGAATTACGAATCTAGCGATAAGGTCGTTATTAAGCACCAAGAGAATTCGCAAGAATCGTGATTTCTATAGACCCCCATTTTTGACGAGCAATACTAATTCAACAATGTGATATAGGTTGATAATCCATGGATCTCAGCAAAGGTGGTCGCAAAATCAATTCTATTGAGAACTGGTTTGAGATAGCACCTCCGAAAGGTAGAGAGCGTCACTGGCAAGATGGACGAAGTGCTAAAGAGTGTGCTAAGGCATGGCTTGAAACAGGCCGTCCCGCATTGCCTGTCGAATTACGGGATCTATTTGATAGCAATGAGCATACGCAGGGTTTTGATCCACTTGAAGTAGAACCAGAAGCCCAAATCAAGTTTGACAAAAGGTCCGGAGAGCCATGTAATGCCGATCTAGCGATTCTTGGTTCTATTAGGCTTTCGCATATTGGATGTACTATCGAAGCCAAAGTGAATGAACATTTTGGAAAGCTACTGCCAGATGAACTTTGCTCTAGCTTGGAACGTTGGCGCAAATCCAATCGTAGCCGAAAGCTTAACCGGATCAAGGATCTTGTACAGTCAATTCTCCCTGCTCATTCTAGTTCACTTCCGTTACTAACTGAGATCCGATACCAGCTACTGACAGCTGTTGCGGGTACGCTTGCTTGGGCAAATTGGCTTCATTGCTGTCAAGCAGTACTTGTGATTCACGAGTTTCGAACTTTGCAATCTACACCTAATCGGATTGCTGCAAATGCAGCAGATCTCAATAATTTTGTACGCCGTCTTACTAATAACCTGGTTAGTTCAGTACCAGACGGAGAAATGTTAGGTCCATTTCAAGTTCCTGGTACTCCACTCTTTAACAATCCGCCCCCATTGTTCATTGGCAAAGCTGTCCGGCACTTAGCATCTGCTGATGACATCAATTCAGCATCAGTCGCAATACCTGCACATGACTGCACGCGATCGATGATGTTAGACTGAAATTGCGACGAGTACAATAACGTCTGAGCGCCAACGAGTTCGGCGAATCGTCAACTCATATCCTTCCCGGACTGTAATATCTAAGTCACCAAGACTTAGGCCATTACACGGAAAAGGAAGTTCGTGAAGCCGCTGCATCGCTTAGAACGGAAATTGCCACGGCAAAGTTTGTCAGCAAGAAGTCAGACACAATTGAGTGGGAAAATGGCAAAGCGAAAGACAGGATAAGGTATGAAGTCAATGCACCGATCTATCTGGGCTTAACTGCTTGTTACCGCATTGCGCTTTTTGGCGCTGCTAATAATCAGCGGGAATGGTTAGGGGCTTTGATGGGCGGTGCTATTGGCTAATTCTTTTCCCAGATGGTGATGGGATTGCTGCCCGCCAAGGTTCTCAATTGGATGTTACCGAGAACGCAGAAACCATGAACCGAATCCTCCCCGTCACTGCCATCCCTGCCAAGTTCATCAAAACCATCGAGGAAGCCCAAGGCGAATTGCACCAGCGGGGCTGGAGTATAGGCCACACCGCTATTGGTAGCGTGCATATAGTTCCTTGCCAAAATCAATAACGCTCATTTAGTAGTCGCAGACCGTTGAAAATAACCAGCAATGAAGCACCTGTATCTGCTGCAATGGCTGACCAGAGGGAAGCATGACCGGCAAATGTAAGTACGACAAAGGCTGCTTTCACTGCCAATGAAAAAATAATGTTCTGTTTAATGATCTGTAAAGTTCTTCGCGAGTGGCGGATGAGCCAGGGTAGGCTCGCAAGATCGTCGCTCATTAAAGCAATATCGGCAGTTTCAATGGCTGCATCACTGCCGATGCCTCCCATAGCGATTCCAACGGTCGCACGTGCCAATGACGGTGCATCATTGATTCCATCACCCACCATGGCGACTTGCCCCCATTCCGACACAAGCCGCTCGATGACCTTCACTTTTTCGTCGGGTAGCAATTCACTCTTAACTTCATCAAGTGCAAGATCAGAAGCAATACGTTCTGCAGTGGCACGATTGTCACCTGACAACATGATAAGGCGCTGAATGCCGAGTTTCTTCAGTTCAGCTAGAGCCAGTGGCGTCGTAGTTCTAATTCGGTCGGC
Organism: Planctomycetia bacterium; assembly: GCA_016795155.1. Classification (NCBI taxonomy): domain Bacteria; kingdom Pseudomonadati; phylum Planctomycetota; class Planctomycetia; species Planctomycetia bacterium. The sequence goes on from JAEUIE010000019.1 coordinate 163,671, forward strand.
CAGGACAATAAACCCACAAACATGTCGATCATTACCAATCACGACCACGGAACGACCTTCCTGAGTCATGGCCTCTATCTTCTGATGAACCTCGGTAGTCTCTTGCTTCCGCTCTTCAAGCAATCGGTGAGATCCTATCCAGTAGGCTTTCCCCTGAACCAAGCCAGTAGCACCCTTGCCTGGGATGGCTTGCACATTCTCAGCGGGTTGTACCGTATGGCCTTCTTTTCGAGCATGAGCAATAATCGCTAGGGCCAGTGGATGAGTGCTATGCGCTTCCAGGCTAGCAGCCCGTTCGAGTAGGTCCTGTTCGCTATGCGTATCGAAAGGGACGACACCGACGACCTGTGGCGTTCCTTCGGTAATCGTGCCGGTTTTATCAAGTGCGATAGCTTTGAGTCGGGCGGGGGCTTCGACAAACTGGCCGCCTTTGATCAACACGCCGTGACGAGTGGCACCTGCTAGGGCGGCAACAATACTCACCGGTGTGGAAATGACGAGGGCACAAGGGCAGGCAATCACCAAGAGAACGAGTGCTCGATACAACCAGGCGACCCAGGTGCCTCCGAACAATAGCGGACCTGCGATAAGAAAAAGGATGGCCAGCCCAAGCACGGCAGGTGTGTAGTAACGAGCGAACGATTCCACCCATTGTTCAGACGGCGCCCGTTGTGATTGAGCATCCCCCACGAGACGAATGATGTGAGCAAGGGTCGTGTCACTAGCTGGTTTCGTGCTTTCAACAATCAATGTTCCTGAACCATTGACCGTGCCTGCGTAGACCAAACCGCCGACGGACTTGGCCACAGGTGTACTCTCTCCCGTAAGCGGAGCTTGATTGATTTCGCTATCCCCTTGCCGAACGACGCCATCCAACGCAACTCGTTGCCCTGGTCTAACCAGGAAGCGGCTTCCGACCGAGACCTCTTCGGGACTGACGGTGGATTCTTTTCCGTCAGCTCCAACAACTGTGACATTGGGAGCAGATAAGTCGAGCAAACGAGCCACTGCTTGGCGTGCTCTTCCGATACTCCAAGACTCTATCGCAAGGGAAAGGGTAAACAGAAAGGCTACGGTCGTTGCTTCAAACCATTCACCGATTGAGATGGCGCCGGCTACTGCAATCACCATCAATAGATTCATATCAGGACGAAGACGACGAAGTGCCAGCCAAGCTTTCGGCAAGAAACTCCAAACTCCGGCCAAAATCGAAACTGCATAGGCAATCTGCGCCGCTATGGGAACCTTGTGAACAGCCTCACTTCCCTCCTGGGTGAAAACAGCGCGCAGTCCATCTCCCAGAAAGATGTGGAGCAATAGTCCGAACAATCCCAATGCCCCCGATGTGATAGTGAGGACGATCAGGCGTTGACGATGGTGATCTTGTTTGTCCGTACCCTTGTTAAGCACGTCAGTGGAAATGACCTGAGCCTTCATGCCCGCCCGTACAACCGCAGCGAGTATTTCCTTCGAGCTGATATCTTCGTCAACACTCAGTACTACGCTCATTCGTTGGTTCAATAAATCAAAGCTGAGACGCTCAGCTCCCCCTACTATAGGCCCAACCTCTGTTTTCAGGAGTGTAATCTCTTCGGCACAATCCATTCCATGGATTTGAAATAGAAGCAGTTTTTTGCTCGGCGTAGTCATGTTGTAAATCACTGTTGTTCGATTGTCTGGGTCAAGCTTGCGACTGAGTACATCAAGCCAATCATCAAGCATTCCGATAACGGTGGGCGATGAGAACGTCTCATCGCCCACCATATAGCTTGATTACTTGGCAGGCTTAGTTGCGAAAGACCCGTCAGGCCCTTCCAACTTGGTGGGTGTTTTTCCTGCGTTCTCAACGGCTTCCCATAAACTCTTGGGCGAGACTGTGGATTGAGCTTTAGGAGTGATCTTGATGGTCTTGGCTTCAAGATCGGTTTCAGCCTTTGAGACACCTGCAACCTTCGACATCGCCGTGGCGAGCTTTTTAGCACAGCCGCCACAGTGCATGTCGGAAACAGAAATAGTTGTCTGCTTGGCATCCGATGCCTGAATAGCATTGGACGCAAAACAGATCAGGGCACATAGTGCCAGGGTCAAACTAGTGAACCGAATCATCGACAGACTCCTTCCTAAGAGAGTGTGCCCAAATCCCTTCGGGCACGTTCGTTCCAACTCGCATAAAGAGCACTAGCCCTTCTTGGTTTCTTTGCTTTCCTCTTTCTTCCCTTCCTCTTCGATCGGAGGCGGTTCTTTGCCGTACTTGGCCCGGTACTTCGCTGCGAATGTCTCCTTGAGCTTTGGATCGCAGATAAAGCACTGCGACTTTGCTCGATCGTGCTTGTCGCACCAATCACCTTTCTTTTTTGCCTCGGCGGCAACCTTGGCACTGCACATGGAACACTCTTCTTCAGGTATTCCATGCTCATCACACCACCAACCGCCGTGCTTATGCTCGGCTTTGGCTACTTCAGTGGATTTTCCATCTGAAGATTTGCCCCCTGATGTTGGCTTCTTGTCAGCAGTGGCGTTATTGCTGCAACCAACAAAGAAAGCAAATGATAGGACGCACAGTCCTAGCACTAACAGTCGTTTCATCACGGACTCCCCATGTAAGAACCAAAGAAACCATGTCGAAACCATTTCGACATGAGAATCAGAGTCATAACGCACTCGCCGTTACTTCATTCGGATCACGACGTCCAAAAGAAAAGACCATGTAAAGAACTCGCAAAACAAAGAGTGACATGACCATGGCACTTATCACGCCTCCTACTACGACCGTAGCAAGAGGACGCTGCACCTCGGCACCTACTCCCGTGCTGAACGCCATCGGAAGAAACCCCAGGCTTGCAACCAAAGATGTCATGAGCACCGGCCTCAAACGCACCAGTGCAGCTTGCTGAACCGCTTCTTCAAGTCCAAGCCCCTTTTCACGCAAATGTCGGATGTATGAGACGAGAATCATATCATCTAGGACTGCAACGCCAGAGAGTGCCACAAACCCAACAGCTGCTGAGACGGAGAATGGCATGTCTCGTAACCACAAAGCGATGATTCCCCCAACCCAGGCAAACGGTACACCGGTGAAGACTCGCAGCGCATCGACCACCGAGTGATAAGTGAAATAGAGCAGCATGAAGATCAGAGCCAACGCAAGCGGTACGACAATCAGAAGGCGTTTCTTCGCACTGATGAGATGCTCGTACTGGCCACCGAACTCGACATGGTACCGGCTGGATGGCATTGTGACTTGCTCACGAATCTTTCGCTGAGCTTCTTCGACATAACTTCCTAAATCCCTTCCACGCACATTGACCGTGACCGTGATTCTTCTTTGTCCCCACTCCCTCGTTATGGTCGATGGCCCCTCAACGACTTCAATCTTTGCGAGCTTCGATAGTGGAATGCTCTCGCCACTGGAAGCCGTAATGAGCATTGAACCAATCTTCTCGGGCGATGAGCGGTGCTTCTCTGGAAGCCTGACGACCAGAGGAAAGCGATACTGTCCCTCTACTACCTCGCCCAGAGACTTGCTTCCCAGAGATTCAATCAGATCGAGTACGGCTTGCGCGGGTATACCGTAACGAGCCAGTTCTTCTCTTTTGACCTTCACTTGCAAAACAGGCTGCCCGGTTACTTGCTCAGTGCTGACATCTGAACTTCCTTCAATTGTGTTAAGCGTTTTGGCTATCTCCTGGGCCTTCTTCACTAATAGGTTGAAGTCATCACCAAACAGTTTGACGCCTACATCGGATCGAACGCCCGATATCATCTCATTGATGCGGAGTTCGATGGGCTGCGAGTAAGACAGCTTTTGTCCGGGGATATCGCGGAGGCTTTTTTCCAACAATGCCCGGAATTCCTCCTGGGTCTTTGCCTTCTTCCATTTCTCTCGTGGCCAAAGTGTGATGAAGAGATCGGTCAGTTCGACGCCCATTGGGTCTGTCGCCACTTCTGCCGAGCCGACACGACTCCAAACATGCCGAACTTCGTCGGGGAAAGTAGAGAGAATAGTCTTTTCCAACTGGGTGTTGGCAGCGATAGAGTCTTCTAGATTGGTGCCGGCAAGTCTTACAACGCCAATGGCAATCGAGCCTTCTGATAGCCTGGGAACGAACTCAGCACCCAGATTCGGTGCAATAATGCCAAACGCAAAAACCAGGAGGGTTGCTGCCACTACGAGCACGATGAATTTGTGCTTCATCGAAAAGGCAAGGACGGGTTTGTACAGGGCGAGTGCTATTCTCATCACTAGCGGTTCACGTTCTTCTACTTTCTTGGGCAGGAAAAAGCTTGCAAGAACAGGCATTAGTGTCAGTGAAAGAATCATCGAGCCTATGAGTGCAAAGATGACTGTCAGTGCCATAGGCCGAAAGAACTTTCCTTCAATCCCTTCAAGCGTCAGGATCGGCAGATAGACGATCATAATGATGAGTTCGCCGAACATTGTCGGTTTTCGCACTTCGACTGCAGCGTCTCTGATAACTTCCAGCTTTGTGCGTTTCTTTAGATCGCCATGAGCAATATGCCTCACGCAGTTCTCAATCATCACGACAGAACTATCCACCACCATGCCGAAATCGATGGCTCCCAAGCTCAAAAGGCTAGCAGAGATCCCGAAGCGCAACATGCCTGAAAATGCAAAGAGCATCGAGAGTGGAATGGCTAGTGCCACGATGAAAGCTGCACGAAGGTTGCCGAGAAACAAAAAGAGAATTGCTACGACGAACAAACCGCCTTCAAAGAGGTTGTTGCGTACCGTGTCTATGACGACTTCAATGAGCTCCGTTCGATCATAAACTGGCGTGACTTGGATATTCGGGGGGAGATTCAACCTGATTTCCTGAAGCGTTTCTTTCATTTCCCTTGTAACCTTGTGGCTGTTCTCTCCCATGAGAAGAAACCCAAGGCCCATGACCACTTCACCTTTCCCATTGGCTGTTACAGCACCGCGACGAATCTCATGTCCAATAACCACCTGGGATACGTCACCCACACGAACCGACACGCCGTCTTTGGCCGTCACCACAATATTGTTGATCTCATCAATGGATATCGTGCGACCCAATCCGTGAATCAGCAGCATGCCGCTGGTCTGGCTAAGGCTTCCTCCGCCGACATTCTTGTTGTTTTTCTCAACCGCGCCGACCACTTCATCAAATGTGAGCTTGAACTTGACGAGCTTATCGGGATCGATCCGTACTTGATATTGCTTTTCAAAGCCACCCCAGGAGTTGATTTCTGCTGCACCCTTGACGGTCTTCATCTTGGGCTTGATGATCCAGTCGTGGATGGTGCGGAGTTCGGATGGGTCAGTTGTTTTTCCGGTCACGATGTAATGGTAGATTTCACCTAGTCCGGTCGATACCGGCCCCATTTTGGATCGTGCAACTCCAACGGGTAACTCAACCGTTGTCAGTCTCTCATTGATGACGGTACGGGCAAAGTAGATGTCAGTGCCATCGGCAAACGTAACGACGACTTGCGAAAGGCCAAATTTCGAGATGGAGCGCAATCCTTCCAGATGAGGCAACCCGCTAAGCACTTGTTCGATGGGGAAAGTAATCTGCTGTTCGATTTCCTCCGGCGCAAGCGAAGGGGCGATGGTGTTGATTTGAACCTGAACTGGAGTCGTGTCGGGAAAAGCATCGATATCGAGCATCGTCATCGAATAGACGCCAAAGCCCGCCATGGCCAATGCAGCCAACAAGACGATGAACCTATTCTTCAGTGAGAAGTCAATAATCCAGTTGAGCACGATTCCATCCTTCGAGGACACTGTTTCAGACTTTGATCAAGCGGCGGTAGGCCCGAACCGGGCCGTTAGTGTTTGTGGCAGGCTCACCCTTCGCCCAAATTGCCTTTGAGGAGTTCCCCTCGCAGAACGGCACTTCCTTTGGATGCCACGATCTCATCGGCAAGCACCCCGGCCAGGAGTTCGGTGTGCGTTTCATCCTTTGCCCCAGGTCTCACCTTGCGCACGTGGAAGTACTTGGGGCCATCCTTCTTGAAGTAGTTCTTGTCACGGACGAAAACGATGTGACAATCTCCTTCCCACTGCAACGCCTCGTTAGGAACAGTTATCGCATTCTTCTCTTCACGCAGGATGATCTTTCCGCTTCCAAAGGCACTGGCACGTAGAGTTCCGTTTGCGTTTCCGAGTTCGGCTCGAACCATTACAGTGCGTGTCTTCTCATCGACGGTCGTGCTGATCCAGGAAATGTGTCCTTCTGTTTCTTCCGGATGGTCACCAATCTTAAAAAGAACCTTCTGGCCGAGCTTCACGTAACGCATGTCGTCTTGTCGCACATTGAGTGTTAGCCACATTCGGCTGGTATCTGCGATCACAAAGAGAGGCTTTGAGATATCGACGACTTCACCAGCAACAACTTCCCGAGTCACCACGACTCCGTCAAATGGTGCACGGATTGGAATGAGATTACCGCTGGTCGCTTGATGGCTCATCTGTTCAATCAGGCTTTGTGGCAGTCCCAAGAATTGAACTGCTTTTGCCTGATCACGGGGAGATAATTTTTCCATGCCGTCCGGTACAGGTAAGCCCAGGTTCACCAACGCCTGTTGAGCACTGAGCAGTTTCGTCTCTGCCTCGCGGTGGGCTGCCTTGGCTTCAATCTGCTGAGTGGTGCCTTCCTTGTAGATGCCCTGCTTGATCAGGTTTTCAACGTTTTCAAGCATCCTCGCTTTCTGTTCCAATCCTGACAATGACTGAAGATACTCAGCCTTGGCTTTGCCGACATCTGCCGCATCAATCAGCGCAAGGATGTCTCCCTTCTTTACACTTTCGCCGACTTTCTTTGGAACCCACCACGCGGTACCGGGGACTCGACTCGACAATCTCGCAACATAATTGTGGTCAAACCCAATCTCACCGTTTGCGGTCTTATACTCCATCATGGATCGCTCACCCACGACATCGACTTCAACACCCGACTTGGCAAATGCCTCTTCGCTTGCAAACTGAATGCGTCGATCATGCAGATTGCATTTAGAGTTGTTGAATGGTCGTTCCCACATCGACAATGCAGCTTGCGTGTCATACTTGGGAAGTTTGGGCTGCCCTTGGGTTTGTGCCAGTTCAGGATGGTGGATGACGCATTCGGCAATGCCATGCTCACGACACCAGCCATAAGACTTGGGGCGAGGCGCCAGCTCCTTATTACACTCGATGCACTGGGTTTCAGTCACACTGTGTTCTGAACACCAGTCGTCTTTCGTCTCCTGCGATTTTCCCGTGAGTTCAGAGAACTTGGGAAGACTCCAGCCAGTGGAGTGTCCCCACCAGGCAAGCCCCCCAAGCGCGGCCAGCACGATCACGTTCGGAATGGCATGAATCAGCCAGCCCACAAAGCTTGCCATCATGGATCGACGTTTGGGCTGTTGCGATGTCTGCTGCATTCCGTTTGTGGAAGCATGCGTTACCGGTTCATGTGTCCGTTCAAAAAGAGCTTCGGTCATGTCGAAGCACCTCTCTCAGAGTAAGTTTGCTTGATGGATCACTACACCATCAGGAATTGCTGACGAGTGCAGAATAGATGCACATACCCATGATCATGGGTAAAGAAATTGAGGATGTGGACGGTACTAACAGCGTATAACCACGGAAGATAGAATCGTGGCTAGGCTATCTACTCGATGTGGCCGCTGTTCAAAGGCTTGATGTTGTTTTGCCAGCGACAGTGCGTTCGAACTCAATTCAAAGGAAACCGGAAATAGCACCAAGCTTGATTCAAGAAGTCTTTGTTGTTGATCCTTATCAATTGTCACGTTGGCTTGTGTAACTACGAGTGTGTAATCCGTGCAAAGTTTGCAGGTTCGTTCAACGGTCGGGATGGAGTGATCATTGGCAGGGGATTCGTCTGAGCAAGCATCCTCTTCGCTACATCCACACGAACATCGAGCTTTCTCAGTAACCTTGCAGGAGCCTCCCACAGTCCACTGCAATCGTTGCGTGCCATTCTTGCGAACGCACATAGTGAGCGCACCTTGCCCCAAGGTGCAAATCAGCACCTGAAGCAAAGCAAGCACACAGCAAAGCACGATTTTCATGACGTTGTGGTTCTCTTTCCTCTAACAGATTGTAACCTCAAGGCAGTAAAATACAAGGCGCACCGCCTTCTCCGGAAACAGCAACGGGTGATGATTCCGTTTGCAGAATGCCCTCAATTTCGCTCTTGGCCTTCCAAACTTCGCCTTGCATTTCGACTAATTCGAGTCGAACTTGGGAAAGTAATCGAAGTGCATCAAGAACATCCATGTATCGGGCGACCTTGCGGTCTAGAACGTTTCCTTCACGCACCAGTTTCAATGATTCCTCGGCATCTTTGACCGCTTTCTCCAGTATTTCTGACTGTCTCTTGGCATTTTCAAAGCGTCGATAAGACTCGGCTAATCGTTCAGCAAGGCGAGATTCAATTTGCCGAAGTTCCGCATCGGTTCGAGCCACTTCTGCCATGGCCGACATGATGTTACCTTGATTGCGATTGAAGAGTGGCAGATTCACCCCTGCTTCAACGAAAAGCATCACGTTCCTATCAGGAAAGTCGTAAACAGGTCGGGCCTGTAACTGCAGATTTGGCGTGACCTGGGCCTCTGCCAATCGTACATGTTCCCGCGCCTGGCTGGTCAATGATTGTGCTTCTTGGATTTCCGAAGACCTGGTCAATGCTGTTTCAAGAACTTTTGTCCATTCATAGGCCGTCGGGCAAGCTTCGAGTTTACCACTGACTGAAGTGATAGCCTGCTTGGGAACACCGACGATAGCTGCGAGTTTCTTTTTGTTGCCTTCAATCCTTTGCTCAGCAGCAACTCGTTTGCCCTGACTTAACGTCAATTCTACTTGAGCTTTCTTGACGTCGAAGGAAAGAACACTCCCATCCTGCTGTAACTTGTCGGCCTTCTCCAGGCCCTCCTTGGCTAGTTGCTCGATCTCTTTGCTTACGACAAGTTCTCTCTCTGCTGAGAGTAAATCGTAATAGGCAACACGAACTCTTGTAGAGACCTCGTACCATTTCGTCACTGCCTGCCAATCCGCGGCCGTGACACCGTGTGCTGCTGCCGCTTGTGCAATCTGCAGTTTACCAGCAGTAACAATTTCCTGATTGACGTAAGGGCCCTGCTGCCCACCACCGGATTTATTCAAGCTCAATTCTTCCGTGCGCCAGCCCACGGTAGGATTGGGATAAAGACCGGACTGAACCAATTGGCCACGTGCTGACTCTGCCTTAGCCTTGGATGATGCGAGTTCTGGATTGGCTGCCAACGTCTTATCTAGAAGCTGTTGTAAGGTCCAAGGGCCAATGTGCTGCTCGGTTGATTCTTGATGAGATGTTTGCAGGAGCACAGGTAACGTCGATGACGAATTAGCTACAGTATTAGGGTTCGGGTTGGATAATAAGCGAGTGTTTTGCGATGGTGGATCTATGCGACCACTTTGGCATCCCACTATAAATGCCCCTGCTGAAAACAGGCTAAAGCGTAGTAGGTTGGTGCTCATATCTAGACCGCCGATTGTGCCGGAATGCTGGGAGCTACTATGTTGGAATAAGGCGATACTGCCCACTCAGGGACAACGCCAAGTGACAAGTATTTGAATTAGCAGCGGGCAATCGATATGAGACACAAGAGATTTGAGGCACACATTCTCGGGAAGCCGACAGGCTCATGGCCCGCCAGCTTTGCCAAATAAGCCTCTACCTGAAAGTGGAAGCTGATTACATGCTGAATGTTGAACGATTGGCTGACTTGGCCTGCAAGACACTTCAAGATCGATTGAACAATAGCGTAGTGTTGCCCATGCCATTTCTCACAAGGGCATTCTTGTTTATCATCCGAAGGAATGTCTTCATTTTGCTTGCAATGGTTTTTGCAACAACAGCGTTTCTGCGCTAATTCACTCTTGGTGCTCGAAGTCTTTGTGGTTGCTTGAGTAATGAACGTGGAAAGGCAACAAGCTCTGGGGCCCAGAATGAGAATGACTATCGAGAGTATGGCTGGCAATGAGCGAAGCATGGTTGCCTGCGAACGCCGAGATAGAACTACACTGCTCATTTATCGGCATTAACTTCGCAGTACCATCAGGGAAACGCGAGTAATCGATCCAACTTACCTAGCTTAAGCCAGTTCCTCTTGGTCACTTTTGATCAATCGAATTGCATTGCAGTTAGGTGTCTTGATCCCAGTTCCCTATTTTTTCTTGCAGCAATCATCAGTACATGGCAGATCCGTTCTCGCTGGTGGGGTGACGATCTGCACAACGGGCACTTCAAATGCCTGTCGATGAGCTTCGATTCGTTGCTGACTTTGGAGTGATGTGCGGGTTGCTTTTTGTTGATTAGCAGGCTTGCTATCGAGAGCAATGAATCCAACGAATGCAGATACCAGGGAGATGCCAACATAGAGTACAGGACGCATTTGAATCCTTGCCTTTAACAACCAATACGACATTCAAACTGATTACCAGTTGGTGCAAGTTCAAACAAGGTCAACTGAGTTGAAGAGTACTATCCACGACCGATTCCCTGGATCGTAATTTAAGTGCATCGCGGTATTTTACATCGTGTTATAGTTGAACTGTCACGCACATAAAGGTAGCTGGGATACAAGTGCCTCGGCCTGTGTCAGTGTTCTGAACCCGTGCCAACTCAAGGAGCTGTTGAGAAAGTTCTTCCTCTTTTCCTTGCTTCTGTGCTGCTTCAAAGGCATTCATCGTTGGGCCATAATAATGCCTGAATTGGCCAATGAACTCAGTGGGGTTCTTGTTTGCAGAGATGAAGTAGAATGTATGTTTCTGCAATGAGATTCTCTCACTGGGTATCCCTGTTTGGCCAAATCTCAAAAAGATGTCCTCCTCCACTCCCCATCTCATCGGGCTGATAAATCCTTCTGGGGGTGGAGGAGTAAATGTGGAACTGATTTTTAGAACCTGAGAGACAAATGTCGGATCGTTTGGTATCCAGTTACCCATCACAATTCGACCACCTGGTCTTGTGACACGTACCATCTCCTTGGCTACATCAAACGGCTTAGGCGCGAACATGGCACCAAAAACACTGAGTGTCAGATCAAAAGAGTGATCGCAAACACCTTGCAAATCGCATGCATCCCCCTCTCGAAAGACGATTCCTTCGATCCCTTCTTCCGCAACTCTGCTGTTTCCGGCATCAACCAGATTCCTGGCGATGTCGATTCCGACGACCTTAGCACCATGACGTGCTAAGGGTATTGCCGTGGTGCCATCTCCACATCCCAGGTCAAGAACATGCATGCCGGTTGAGATGCCAAGTGATTCGACAAGAGTTTCTCCAGACTTCCGCATGAAGGCTGCAATTCTGGTAAAGTCGCCTTTTTCCCATAGCGCCTTGTTCGCGTTCATCTTGCCATCCTCATAGTAGGTTCAGGATCGACCCCGAGTCCATCGAGTACACGATTGATAAAGTTGAAGTAGCCAATGCAATGCACCGCATCCACCAGTTCGACATCGGATAAGCCAAGTTGCCTCAGGCTTTCCAAATCATTGCGTCCTGTTTCAGTGGGATTTTTCGTCAGCTTAACTGCATAATCAAGGATGGCTCGTTCCCGGTCAGTAAGATCAGCTTTACGATAGTCCGACTGCATCGTTTGGCGTTCTTCATCGCTGGCGACCACCGACCGGAGGTCGTTTTCATGCGATTCCATTCAGTAGAAACAGCCATTAACTTGTGACACCACAGTTGCAATGAAAACCCGCTCTCGCTTGGTGATCCCAGTGGATGCATCCATAATCTGGCAGTAGAGGTCAAAGCCATGGTTCATCGTGTCGGGACGTAGTGACTGTAGCTGAGCAATGTTGGGAACTTTGCCAGAGCGTTTTCGTACCTTGCCGTAAACCTCAGCTAGTTTTCCGGAGGCTTCTGTCTCAGGTACCGTTTGCACCCATGCCATGTTCTCATCCTTGCAGTGCGAGCTAAATTAACTTGATGTCTGCAAGGTAGATGAAAAAAGGGGGAAGCGTTACGGATGTTGCCTAATACTAACGAGGCCACGCATTAGCTGGGCTTATGGGAATTCTGTGAATCAAGAAAGTAAAGGAACAACCTGGCAGGAGTAGTGACCACACCTCGATCATCGGTGATAACATAAATATTTCTGTCGCATTGCAGGTCAGCGAAGGAAACACTCTTGATCCGACCTGCATCCAGATCCTCCTGGATGGCACATTGAGACAGTACCGCCAGACCCATCTTACGGAGCACAGCTTTTTTGATGGCTTCGTTGCTGCCCAATTCCAGAACGATATGGAAATCACTCAGTGAACGATTGATTCTTTCGAGAGCAGTTTCAAAACAGTGCCTCAAGCCTGATCCCGTTTCTCTCAGGATGAGCGGATACTGAGTCAATTCCTTGGAAGTCACCTTCTTCTTACGCGACAGCACGTGCCCCGGCGGAACAGCCAGTAGCATTCTGTCGCTAGCCAGGAAACGAAACTTCAGATGAGGATTCTCAATCAATCGACCCACCAGGCCAATGTGTGCTTTTCCCGTTCCAATCAGTTCAAAGACGTTGTTGCTATCACTCACGGAAACTCGCACACGAATCTGGGGATACTGCTTGACGAAAACATCCAGTATGCCAGGCAACAGATGCTCACCCGGAACTGAACTGGCTGCGATAATCAGTTCTCCTGCAGGTATCGACTTCTTACCGGTAATTTCTCCTTCGGCATCTCCGTACAACTGCATGATTTTCTGAGCATACTCATACAGTGTTCGCCCGGATGGCGTGAGTTCTAGCCGACCACCGCGACGAGTGAAGAGTTGGGTCTTCAAAGACCGTTCCAGTTCCTGGATACGCTGACTTACAGCTGACTGGGTTAATCGAAGTGACTTAGCAGCTGCTGTGAAACTGCATGTCTCTGCCGCCAGGGCGAAGGTGGCTAAGTGTGGAAGTGCATGCTTATCGTGACTCTGAGCCATCATCACTCTAATTCTTGTTGTCCAGTGGGGAAATCGCTTACTCGGTGGGTAACAGCAACACAGCCTTGCTGCTGAACTGGATCGATTCTACATGGCCCGACTGCTTGCCGTCACTGGTGATCATGTGCATGTGAACATTGCTGTCGTGGTGAGTGAATACGCCTTGATGACTATCTGAATAGAAGCCAAGGAGCTTGATACTGGTGTTTTCAAGTTTGAACGACACTTTGACAGCCTCATGGCTGGCAGGAGTATGTGGTCTATCGTCCGTCTTATTGACGATGTGAAAGGCTAACTTTCGGGGTGCATCCTTGATCAGGAATGGAAACGGTCGATTGACGTTAATGCCTTGTTCTGAAGCCGTTTTTTCCAGCCACTTCTCAAGCTTTTCTCCATTGGTGACATCGGCTGGAATGGGCACTTCCTTCCATTTCGCCACAAAAGCATAAACGAGAAAACAGGCTTTATTCTGATAGCTGTCTGATGTAACAACCTTGTTTGATTCGATTCGCGAAATGGATGGGATACTATCCCAGATCGTTACTTCGCCACGCAAACCTTCCAGTGGTCCCAGGGCATAGAGATGCTTTTTCGTGGCGAGTGATGACAGATCAATCGAAGCTGCGAGATTACCTTCTCGCATGACCTTCCGCATTTCGCCAATGTGATGAACTGCCACTACAGTTTTGTTCTTATCTTCAGCAAAATAGGGACATAAGATAAGAGAAGCAATCACAAGTAATGTAGCGTGCGTCATTCCGTTGAACCTCACAAGTGGTCTGAGAACAGCCGATTTATCATTGATGATGAAAGTATAGCAGCATCTGCAAACCTTGGGAGAGCTTTGGAAGGCCACTGCAGTAGTTGACGCTCTGACACAGTGACGGAAATCCACGCTCAATGACTGGGAAACTCGGGCATCTCCGTGACGAAGATCTCCATGCGATTGATAATTCCATTCTTGATTTGAAATAGATCGTAGCCACGCATGGGGCCAGGCATGACTGAGGCTGTACATGTCCATTCAGCGCGGATTGTTTGGCCTTGAAGATCCACTCGGTCAAGCAATATCTTCATATCTGGCGCCTGGTTAACCCACATAGGCACAAGACTGGCCTTGATTGCAGCCTTGCCTTCATGTGTTTGCATTTGTCCGGTGAATGGTTCAACTAACACTCCATCTTCAGCAAACAAGTTGAGCAGTTCCTTCTCTGCGGTGGGGCCGGTTTGCATAAATCGGAAGACATTCTCAATGACCTGTCGATCTTTCGTAGAAACGGACATGATCTGGTTCCTTTCTATTGGTAGACTGGGTGTGAATGGGAGTGGTTAATGCCTGGTTTTATTCCAGCCTTGGATAACGAATCGTTGACAGCGCTACGTCGTCTGGTTCAGTCCATGCACCAAGAGAACGGCAAAGCCATGCCGTTGACCGACTTGATTGAATTGAGCAAGCAAGTCAAGACCGACAATGGCATCACCATTGATTTCCGTGCTTCTGAATCGCTAGGCAGCCCTATGGTTGTCGTTCAAGTTCCTCAACAGTGTGGCGACACTCCCTTCTTCAGGGAGCTATCGAAACGAGAGCAAGACGTGGCAAGCCTGATTGCCAGAGGCCTGAGCAATAAGCAGATTGCCAAAAAGTTGCACATCGCGCTTCCCACAGTGAAGGATCATGTACATCGGATTCTGGTGAAAGCGGAGTTGCCCAATCGTACTGCAATCGCGGTAGCTATGCGTTCTTAAGTTCACGTTATCATTTGAGCAGGCTGACAAACGCCTGTCTCAAGGCTTTTTGTTTGGCAGGGGTGAGTACGCCAGGCTCGACGATGCTGATCATAGTCTTTCCAAGTACATGCTCATCAGCAGCCAAGCGAAGCAACTTTTCAAGATCTCTTAAGCGATCTTTACCCATCTGTTTACCGAGCGTAGTACAGGCCAGTTCGATTCGGTCTTTCTTACCAGCAAATTGTGGTGCGAGAAAACAGATGCTGATTTCTTTGCCGTCAACAGCACCACGAAGGCTTACTCCACCTGCGCCCCATTTGAGCGATCCGCCTGACTTCACCCAGGATGCAATCATCTCCCGGAAATAGGGAGCGCTCTCTGACTCGCATTCAGCATAGAACTGATTCTCTTCCATTGTGCCAACTCGGCATTTGGCTTTCTCGTCATAGTAGGAGGGCATGCTTAGAGTCCTGAGTGTGGGATCTGTATCATTGAAGGAAGACTATTTGATTCGAGTTAATTTCGTTTGAGAGTAGACCTGAAACTCCTTGCCAGGCTCTGCAATCTCGAAAGTTTCCTCGAACTCATCAGCGCTCTTTAGTTTGTAGCATTCACGGGCGCGATAACCCTTCGGGATATTCTCGATTGCTTCGGAGACAAAAACCAGTTCCTTACCGTCATCCGAGACACGGTCCAGAACGTATTGGTTAACGAAACCCTCGATGTGAAATTGCCGAAGTACGAGTTTTTTACGCCCAGAATCGTAACTGAACATACCCCAATCTTCATGTTTTTCTCCCTTGGGGTTTTTCTCTTGGGCTGGATACACAGAACTGTTTCTAGCATTCAGGTACTTATCCTTTAGCACAAACTCATAGGATCGTTCGACCGAAGATTTGCCTGGCTGACCGTTCCCTTCACCACGCCAACGGCCCTCCAAAATACGAAGTTTGGCGAACCTATCGGTCTTCACAGTTGACGAAGGTGGTTCGCCTTGCTTTGAACCGGCATTTTGTGCTTGCGACGGTAGGCAAAAGATCAATGTTGTACTCACGGCAGTAGTAAGGAACAAAAGTAACGTAATACCCTTCATGCCGGTTGCCTCTCATTGTGGATTCAGTGTCTTGTCCGAAGCTCAAGGATATCACGCTACCACATCGTGTCATTCCATCTTTAGATGGTATTTCAGCAAGGTCTAGACTCGATCATTCAGAACTTGTGAGGCTGGAAGTCACCAACGTATTGTGTATTTCAAGGGGTAGTCGCGTGTTTCTTAGTTCTACGAGTTACTTTTTTCGAGTTACTTTGTTAAATGATTACATGAGGTTTGCAATCAGGGTGTCGATTGTAAACTCTTGGTCTCTTACTCATTCCATCGGAGAGAAGCATGAAGACGCGACGCAGTTTCATCTGCGGATCGCTGGCAGGCATGATGGTCTGTGCGACTGTCGTGATGGCTGGTGATTTGAAGTCCGGCCCGCAGCCGGGTAAAGGGGTCACTCCATTTGATCCCCTGAATATCTACAACGCCGATAGCCCCAGCAGGAACGGCAAGGAGAGTTGCTTTATCTGACAGCTCGGCAGCAAACCAGTCGCTTTGGTCTTCGCACGCGATACCGACGACGCCTTGGCCAGTTTGGTCAAGAAACTTGATGCCGAAGTTGCCAGAATCGGGAAAGCCAAAGTATCAGCAGTCATCATCTTCCTGGCCGACGGCGATGATATGAAAAACAAGATCGAGCAGTTTAAGAAGGATCATAACGTCAAACATGTCAGCCTTGCTCTTGACGGACCCAAAGGTCCTGAAGACTACAAGATCGCAAAAGAAGCTGCGGTGACGGCAATCCTCTACAAGGGCAAAAAGGTCAAATCGAATCACGCATTCGAAAAGTTTGCTGCGAAGGACGTCGAGACAGTTGTCAAAGACTTGTCAGAGATGAGCAAATAACCTACTGCTGGCGTATCGTCAAAGTATTTATGACACCCATTCACCGCCTGGCGATCCGCTCAGGCGGTGTTTTGCGTTTGTAGACTAAACCTGATTGCCGCGCACCCCGTGCCTGGTCAACAGTGTGCTTCGACCATCAAGCCCCAAAGTGCGAGGTGACGCGATGAAAGAGGAAACTTCCGAAAGGTGATAGTTGAAAAGCCTGCCTGGATTAGGAAATCTCGTACTTCTGGTTCTGTGTAAAGGTTTGATCGCCACCATCGACCAATCAACCAATACATGAGCCAATTGTTACGTGTGATGAATAACAACAGACTCCCATCTTGGTTCAAAAGCCTTCGTAGTCCACTGAGGGCCTGAACAATATTCCCTGGCGGAAGGTATTCCAGCATTGATGCTGTGACAATCAGGTCGTAGTTCGTCCAAGAACTCGGAAGAGTGTTCAGATCGAGCACGTTCGCCTGGATCAGTTCGATGCCTTCGATCCCCTGATTGAGCAGCGACGTACGAAACCGCTCAAGCATTGCAGGAGTAAGGTCGAAACCGTGGATGGTTTCCAAACTGAATCCACGTGCTAAAAGGGCCTTACGCAACGCAAGTGTTACGACCCCGCTACCACACCCGGCATCGAGGACCTTCATTCCGGGCCGAAGCAGCGGAGACTGCAGAAAACAAGCAAGAAGTCCGTGCGGGTAGCGAACCAGCCGTACAAATCGATCATAGGTTCGCCCTCTCTTTGTGTAGAGCTGAACTAAGTCATCTGTTGATATCATGTTCGTATTATTATCTCACACCCTTCGGCAAACTGGTCAAAGTGTGCCTTTGTTATCCGGAGCTACTTGCTGTTCAATGCACGCTTCACTTCCCATTCTTTGACCAGGCAGTAAAGACAAGGAGCGATGAACAGCGTGATCAGATTGACCGCCATGCCGCCGATACTGGGAATGGCCATTGGTTGCATGACGTCAGACCCACGTCCATGTGTCATAAAGATTGGTAAGAGCCCGATAAAAGTCGTGGCCGTTGACATGAGAATTGGGCGAATACGTTGAATGGCAGCATCGAGTACATATTCGCGCACCTCTTGACGGGATCGCGGAGTAACTTTCCCAAATGCTCGCTCCAGATAATCGAGCATCACAATACTGCTGTCGTCAATAACACCGAAGAGGGCGATGAAGCCGACCCAGACGGCAACGCTCATGTTGGCTCCCCAAAGATAAACCATGATGAAAGCTCCAGCAGCAGAGGTGAGCATGCCAAAGTAGACAACGAAGCCGAGCCACCATTTACCAAGGCCAACATAAATCATGACCACCATAGTGATGAGCACGAGTGGTACAAGCCATGAGAGACGGGCCATGGCACGTTGCTGATTCTCGAACTGCCCCGACCATTTCCAGTAGTATCCCGGAGGTACGACAAGCGTCGCCTCCTGGTGCCGTCCGGCGGCAACAAGCTCGTCACTTTTCCGTTTTTCTTCCTGCAACAGCTTTTCTGCGTCTTCAACGACGCTTACCTCATCACGATCACGTGTGTTCATCGTGACATAGCCTACAAGAAGTCCCCCTTCGCTCTTGAGTTCCAGGGGCCCAACTGTGTAACGAATCTTGGCGACCTGGGTAATAGGGATATGTGCCCCGGTAGATGTGGGCACGAGTACTCGTTCAAGTTCTTTGAAGTTGTCTCGGAGTTCACGTAAATAGCGTACGCGGATCGGGTAACGTTCCCGACCTTCAACGGATGTCGTCAAATTCTCACCGCCGATGGCGATCTCGATGATGTCTTGAACATCGCGAATTTTAACACCGTAGCGAGCTATGGCCAAGCGGTCGATTTCATACTCGATGTACGGCTTGCCAAGGATTCGGTCGGCAACAATGTCAGTGGCACCTGGAACCTTGCGGAGAAGCTGCTCGATTTGCAGTCCAATGCGTTCAATTTCTTTAACGTCGGCACCGAAGATTTTCACGCCCATCATGGCCCGGAAACCGGTTTGTAGCATGATGATGCGCGTTTGTATGGGTTGCAGCCACGTTGGGAGCACCCCAGGGATGTTGGTCTTGGATTGAAGCTCCTGCAGGATTTCCTGTTTAGTGATGCGACGCTGCCCGCCTTTGCCGTCTGAGACCATCCGCCAATCGTCTTCTGGCTTCAGGATAATCACCGTTTCAATCATGCCGATAGGGGCAGGATCAAGTGCAGTCTCAGCACGGCCGAGTTTCCCGACGACACTTTGCACTTCAGGAACGGTACGAATGGCGGCGTCTTGCCTGGAAACAACATCAAGTGATTGTGGTAACGACGCCGAAGGAAGCATGGAGGGCATAAATAGGAATGAGCCTTCGTCGAGAGGCGGCATGAACTCTCTGCCCAGGCCAGGGAAGGTCTTACTGAGATTGAGCCAAACGCTGTTGTTGGTGATATCGACACCGATCTTGCGTAACCCGAACTCAAGCGGATAAGCCATACGAGCGAAACCAAGCCAGCAAGTCAGACCTAGCAGTGAAATGAAAAGAGGGATAACAAGGAATAGGAACTTATTGTTAAGCACCCACCGCAGTGTTGGTCGAAAGACTGCATTAACACCTCGGGCAACAAGATTCTGTTCGAGTGGGATAAGTCGTTCTCGGCCCATGCGGTATACGGCGGCAGCAATCATAATCCCGATGCCAAAGGAAGTCGGCCAGCCGCTCCAGCGACCGCTGATGCCGAATCCCCATAGCAGGACTTCATGCATGGCAAACGTCGCCGCGATACCAACAGCAACGCCAACGAGTAGTGACTTAAGCCTTGACCAGGTCCCTGACCTGACAAGGTAATAGCTCAGCACAGGAACAAGCGTGATAGCCAGAATGACGGAAGCAGAAATAGCAAGTGTCTTGGTGTAAGCCAAGGGCTTGAAGAGTTTG
Organism: Planctomycetia bacterium; assembly: GCA_016795155.1. NCBI lineage: Bacteria > Pseudomonadati > Planctomycetota > Planctomycetia > Planctomycetia bacterium. The sequence continues at coordinate 183,221 of JAEUIE010000019.1, forward strand.
CCTTCCTGATCGGCTAAGGCAAAAATCGGAATGAAGGAAATGATGGTATTAGTCACGGAGGTTAAGATAGCGCTACCCACTTCGCTGGCAGCTTCGGCAACGACCTCTTTGTGCGGCCTGTTAGGCTCTGTGGAACAGCGGCGGTAGATATTCTCGGTCATGATAATGCCCATGTCAGCGACATCACCGATGGCAATGGCTACGCCAGCCAGCGACATGATGTTGCTATCGACGCCGAGGTAGTACATAACGATAAAGCTCATCGCCACCGAGAGCGGAAGAGTAGGAACGATGGCAAGCGAACTACGCAGGTGCAGCAGAAAAATGATGACGACGCAAGCAACAGCAATAGCCTCTTCCGTCAATGCTTCTCTTAAGGTGTCGATAGTCTCCAGCACGATGTCAGTACGGTCATAAAAGGAGACAAGGCTGACGGGAGCCTGTTTGCCACTCGCCAATGTGATTTTCAGCCCTGGTTCAATCTCCTTGATTTTGGCTTTCACCCGCTCTAGGACATGCAGCGGGTTTTCACCATAGCGCATGATGACGACACCACCCACAGCTTCCCGGCCGCCCTTGTCGAGTGCGCCACGACGGAAATCGGGCCCAAGCTGAACCGTGGCAACATTCTTGATGAAGATCGGTGTGCCGCCTTCCTGGCGGATGACGATATTTTCCACATCCTGAATACTCTTAACAAAGCCAACACCACGGATGAAGAACTCATAATTGTTGTTTTCGAGAACCTTGGCTCCGACATCAATGTTACTGCGACGGACGGCTTCATAGATTTCCGGCAACATCACCCGCTGAGCACGCATCTTGTCCGGATGAACATCAATTTGATACTGCTTGACGTATCCACCGACCGAAGCCACTTCCGAAACACCATCCACGGATTGGAGTTGGTAGCGAACGTACCAGTCCTGCAACGAACGAAGCTGTCCCAGATCAGCTCCATCTGCTTCCAGCGTATACCAATAGACTTGTCCCAGAGCCGTGGCATCGGGGCCAAGTACCGGAACAACACCCTGCGGCATCTTGCCCATTGCGACACTCAAACGTTCCATGACGCGAGAGCGTGCCCAGTAGTAGTCAGCTTCGTCCTTAAAAATGACGAAGACCATCGAGAAGCCAAACGCAGAGGCTGATCGAATGGACTTAACTAGCGGCGTTCCTTGAAGGCTCGTAGTAAGGGGGTAGGTCACCTGATCTTCGACGTCCTGCGGCGAGCGCCCTGGCCAGTCAGCAAAGACGATCACCTGTTTCTCACCGATGTCAGGAATAGCATCGACAGGGGTATTCTTGAGGCAGTAATACCCACCCACGAGTATGGCGATTGCGGCCAGCAACACCAGGAAGCGGTTGTTCAGGCACCAGTTAATAATGAATGCAATCATGGCTGAACTACTCCTGGTGGATTAATGGCCTTCGTGACCTTTGGGAGCTGTTGGCTTGGCTGGGGTTGGCGCACCACCACCATGTCCGGAGTGTAAGTTTGCAGCCGACTGGCCTTGTGGATATAGCAGGCTGGGCATGCCAGCGATTTGTTGCTGGCTATCGAGCAAGAAACCGCCGCGAACGACAACGCGATCGCCAGCTTTCAGTCCGCTCAAGACTGGATAATACTCAACGACTTTGTTTGCATCATTCTTCCCTTCTGTCTTGGGGCCGATGATCACTTCAACAAGTTCATAAGCTCCGTCCTTTTTCAATCGATAGACAATGCGTCGTACACCCGTATCGAGAACTGCTGTCACTGGGATAGCCAGCACTTTTCCTTGGGGAGCTTGGGGACTCACGCTGACAGGTGGTGTAGCTTTGGCAATATCGTGTCCTGCATGTTCGTCATGAACAGTTTCGCCTGATTTCGTGGGAGCTTGCTTTACGTCTGGTTTTAATGTCGATGGCTTTGCATCAGGGATTCGCTCCAATGGCATCTGACAAATGGTACATTTGCCTGGCTTATCTTGAATGACTTCCGGGTGCATCGGGCAAACGTGCTTTCCTTCGAGCCCGGTCGCTTCGGGGCTTCCATCCGAACGGAGTCGCACGTTGATGATCGCCGAGGCGTACATGGCTGGCTTCAGACGCCGGTCGGGATTCTTGAGATTCACACGGACTTTGACCGTGCGGCTTTTATCATCAAGAAACGGATCAATAAAAGTCACCGTGCCCTGGAAGGCTTCGTTGGGATAAGCTTCCAGCGATACTTCTACTGATTGGCCATATCGTACCCAAGACAGGTCTGATTCGTAGACATCGATGTAAAGCCAGATCGGATCAAGATCAGCAATGCGATAGAGAGGATCGCCTTCCTTGACGTACTGACCGACGCGAACGCTCTTTTCCACTACGGTGCCGCCGATGGGCGAGTACAGCGTCAGATGGGTTTGGATCTTGCGGCTCTTTTCAATCGATTCAATCTGCTCGGGAAGAATACCCAGAAGACGTAACTTGGCTCGTGAAGCTTCGAGAGTGGTTTCAAAATAAGTACGGTCACCCTGAGCTTTCTGAACCGCATCGATCATGCGTATGAGTTCACCCTGGGCAACAAAGAGTTCCGGGCTGTAGATGTCAACAAGATGATCTCCTTGTTTGACCTGGATGCCGGTGAAATCAGCATAAAGCTTTTCAACGCGACCCGCAATACGGGCAGTAATGTAGGCGATGCGTGGTTCGTTGTAATCGAGTTTGCCAACCGTACGAATGACCTTGGCGAGTTCTCGGAAAGAAATAGCTTCCGTTTCAAGTCCAATTCGCTCCTGATAGACCGATGCCTCAGCTTGTTGCTCTTTCACAGGAATCAGTTTCATTCCGCATATTGGGCAATCGCCTGGTTTGGGCGAGCGGATTTGAGGATGCATCGAACAAGTCCAATCACCTTGCTCGGTGGCTAGTACAGATTTTTGCGGCCAGTAACGGTACGCCAGGTAAACGGCACCTGCGAGGAGGCTCAAGACAACAATGCTGCGAAGCCAAGGCGCGAAGCGGTTCATACGTCACCTCCTGCGGAAAGCGTGGTACGGCTCAACCATCTCTGCCGAACTAGTTTGCTGATCTCAATAGCAGTAACAGGGAACAAAGCGAGAATGGCAATGGACGCCCATTCCCAAATGGGGTGCGACGTAACGTCGAAGACAAGATGCGTGAATGGGAGTGTAATGATGCTCAGTTGCAGTAGCGCTGATACCGCAATCGCACCAAAGAGATAGGGGTTACTGGAGATTCCCAGTTGCCAGAATGTTCGTATTTGGCTGCGGGCAGCCAGGGCACGAAAGAGTTCCCCATAGACCGCAACGCAAAACGCTACAGTGCGAGCATGAGCTAAGGCTTCGTCTGACTTGGGGTTTTGCAAATATACAATGCCAAACGCCGCTAGAACTACTCCTCCAACTAACAGGCCTTGAAATAATAGCTGTCTTCCTAACGCCCATGAAAGCATTGACTGACCTGGAGGCCTGGGTTTTCTTTGCATGATGCCAGCTTCCGGCGGTTCCATGGTGAGGGCCAGCGCGGGTACACCATCACTGATAAGGTTGAGCCATAGCAAATGGATTGGTAATAGTGGCGTTGGCCATCCTAACAGACTCGCGACGAGCATCAGGAGAATCTCGCCACAATTACAGGAAAGCAGGTAGATCAGCACCTTTTGAATGTTGTCAAAGATGCAACGCCCTTCTTCAACTGCATTCACGATCGAAGCAAAATTGTCATCGGTCAGCACCATTGCCGATGCTTCCTTGGTGACGTCAGTTCCACTCACACCCATGGCGATGCCGATGTCGGCAGCCTTGATGGCCGGCGCGTCATTGACACCGTCACCAGTCATGGCAACGACTTGGCCACGGCTCTGCCAGGCTTTGACGATACGCAGTTTGTGCTCTGCAGTGACGCGAGCATAGACGGCGATCATTTCGACTTCTGTTGCAAGGCGCTCGTCGGACATCACGCTGAGGTCTTGGCCCGTGACGACTCGATCATTAGGTTCAGCGATGTTGAGTTCCACGGCAATCGCTAGTGCTGTTGCAGGATGATCACCGGTAATCATGACCGGGCGTATTCCTGCTTCGTGACAGCGCTGAACTGCCAGTTTGGCCTCCTCGCGGGGCGGATCAATCATGCCGACCAGCCCGACGAAGATCAGGTCATGCTCGTCTGCTAGAGCATTCGCTGGTGATGATACCTCTCGATAGGCTAATGCGAGCACGCGTAGGGCACGACCAGCCATTGCCGCGTTGGCATCCAACACCTCACGTCGCCTCACTTCTGAGAGTGGCTGTGCTCCCTCCGAGTACCGTTCGCTGACGCATTTCCCGAGAATCACCTCAGGGGCACCCTTGGTATACATGAGAAGACGACCGCCAGGTTCCCGAACCACGACGGACATCGCCTTACGTTCAGAATCGAAGGGTATTTCGTAAAGTACCTGGGCGGAAGATGACGTGATCTCGATCCCCGCTTTCATCGCCGCTACTATCAATGCTCCTTCAGTCGGATCGCCGACAACTTGCCATGCACCTGCACCTTTATCAAGTGGCTTGAGTCTGGCATTGTTACAGCGTGCACCAATCGTTAAGGCTAGCTGGAGCGATGGAGAATCTAAGGGCTTGATTGCCTTTGAATCATCGGTCTCCAATCCAAAAGGGAAGAATCGACCTGATGGAGCGAACCCGGAACCACTTACTGCAAAATGCTCGCTTGAGACGAGTATTTCACGGACTGTCATTTCATTACAGGTCAGGGTTCCGGTTTTGTCAGAACAGATGACGGTGACGGAGCCGAGCGTCTCAACGGAAGGTAGTTTTCGGATGAGCGCGTGACGACGAACCATACGCTGGAGTCCGAGAGCCAGGGATAGCGTCACAACAGCAGGCAACCCTTCAGGAACTGCTGCCACGGCTAGGCTCACAGCCAGCAAAAAGGTATCGAGTAGTTTTTCGCCCCGCATTTCTTGCAGGATGAATATAAGTCCGACAATGGCAAAGGAGGCATAAATCAGGACTTGGCCCAGTTTGGCCAATTGCTTTTGCAGAGGTGTAGGTTCAGGCTCATATCTCTGAAGCATCCCCGCAATGTGGCCCAGTTCGGTTTGCATGCCTGTCGAGGTTATTACTGCTGTAGCCTTCCCGGCAGTCACCACCGTACCCAGGTAGATCATCGTGCGGCGCTCAGCCAGGGGCGTTTCTGAGGCAAGTTTGACTTCTGCGTTTTTTTCAACAGGAACTGATTCCCCTGTCAATGCTGATTCTTGAACACAGAGGTTAAAGGAACGAAGTAATCGAGCATCGGCGGGAACATAGTCCCCAGCTTCAAGTTCAACGATGTCACCAGGGACCAGTTCCTTTGCAGGGAGTGTTTGCAGAGTTCCGTTACGGATAACCTTGGCCATCGGTGATGAGAGCTTCTGCAAGGCGGCTAAGGAACGCTCAGCCTTTTCTTCCTGGTAGAAGCCGATCAGTCCATTCATCAAGACAATGGACAAAATGGCCAGGGCATCCGTCCATTCACCCATCGCTCCGGAGATCAGAGCTGCCCCGATGAGCACCCAGATCACCAGGTCGTTGAATTGGGCCAGAAACTTTCGCCAGAGAGGGGTAGGTGGAGCTTCCGTGAGTTCGTTGGAACCGTAGCGTTCTTGCGCAACACGCAATTGCGAACTAGAGAGGCCTTTATCGGAATCGGTGCCCAGTCCCTTCAAAATTTCTTCTTGGTCGAGAGCATAAAACGAAAGTCCAATATTCTGGGGCAATGAACCCACACTTTGGTTCGGAGAACTCATCTTGCCACCTCCGGTAAGCTCATGGAGCTAGGCGAATCGTCTAAGAGGCGGGCAATCGAAACTACCTCGCCGTCTTGTGCAGGTCGCACTGCCGAGCGCCACCGTTCCTGCAATGCGGTAGTTAAGGCCAAGGCAGGCACCGGCTCACCATGAACTACAAGTGTGAGACGGGGTGGCTTTTGAAATCCTGACAGCCAGCGTAGTAATTCATTGCGGTCCCCGTGCCCAGAATAACCGTGCAATGTTACGACAGCTGCACGTACAGGAACATCTTGACCATGAATGCGAAGATGCTTTGTGCCTTCCTGCAGCAATCGTCCGCGTGTTCCAATGCTCTGGAAGCCAGCGAGTAGTACGGTTGTTCGCGGGTCAGGCAGACGGTACTTGAGGTGATGAAGAATGCGGCCTCCGGTCAGCATTCCTGCTCCAGCAATGACAATGAAGGGGCCTTTTATGTCGTTTAACGCCTTGGATTCGTCAGGAGTGCGTGTCAACTGGTACTTCTTGCAACAGAGTGGACATCGCTTCTCGTCCATGAGGAGCTTCATATCCAGGGCATGATCTTCGGGATGGCGACAATAGAGGGCGCTGACATCAATAGCCATTGGGCTATCGATGAAGACCGGGAGTGTTGGAATGCGTCCAGAATCTTCTAGTTGTCGTATCGCCCAGACTAGTTCTTGCGTACGGCCTACGGCAAATGCTGGAATCAATAAGGCGCCGCCTCGTGCAACAGATTGGTTAACAACCTCGGCGAGCTCGTTGATCGGATCGGGAGCATGAATACGGTCGCCATAAGTCGATTCGACAAGCAACAAATCAGCTTGTGGAACAGGCTCGGGGTCGTGAAGGATGGGTCGTCCGTAGCGACCTACATCTCCCGAAAAGACAATTCTGAAAGCGGGTTGGGTTTTCAGTTCTAGTTCCACAGAACACGAACCCAAAATGTGACCGTTTGGCCTGAATCTGACTTGAACACCTTCAACAGCAGAGAACGCCTCGCGATATGGCTTAGTTTCAACGAGACGCAGTGTCGCTTGTGCATCCGCTACGGTGTAAAGCGGAAGGGCAGGAGCGTGCTTGGAATAGCTGTAACGATTAGCGCGAGCAGCTTCTTCTTCCTGTAAGTGTGCACTGTCGGGTAGCAGCACTCCCAAAAGATCGGCAGTACCGGAAGAACAATATATTGGACCACGATAGCCTTGACGCACTAACAACGGGAGGTAACCGGTGTGGTCCAAGTGGGCGTGACTCAATACGACTGCTTTCAGCTGCGATAAATCGAACGGCACCTTCGCCCAATTGCGAAGCCGGAGTTCTTTGAGACCTTGGAACAGTCCACAGTCTAGAAGGAGACTTTGCTGCTGAAAGCGCAACAAATACTTTGAGCCAGTAACAGTACCAGCCGCTCCCAGTATCTGGAGTGATGAAGTATCAAGCATGCTGTTCCCTCCTGTCTAAAAACTGTTTAGCATCGGCATCAAATCGACTAGCACAGTGCTCTGAGCAAAAATAGAAATATTGGTTCAAATAAACTCGCGTTGCGGCGGCTGATGCAGATGCGATCTTCATGCCGCAGACGGGATCGCGGGCAAGTGTTGTATCGGGAGACAGTTCGCTACGAGGACGTTCAGCACAAAAACATGAAGGACGTTTATGGTGAGAAGTCCGGTACGTTTCCAGAAGGCTGTTCACAAGCTTGGCTGGATCATCGTCGTATTTGACGAACGCACCTGTGTCTTTCGAGCATGCTTTCAAAATCTCAGCGATCATGTCGCTGATGCCGCCCGTACCGGTGAGTACTCCGATAAGCTTGCCTTCGTCGTAAGCAATCGCCAGTTCCCCGAGTGTACCGCTTCTGCCACCGATAATAATGACGATGTCTGAGCTGCGGATATTCACGATCTCCCGACCCATGAGACCACTGCCGGTGAAGATAAGCACATCGTGAAATTCAGTGGGTGAACCGTACTTGTAGATATGTTCATCCAGGCTTAATCCGGGAGAAATACCAACTACGAGGCCACCCTTTTGCTTGGCACCACAAGCAGCGGCTAGCGGCAGCCCAGGGCATGCACCTGTAACGGTAATGCATGCTTGAGTGGCTATGGCATGGCCCAGTTGGTGGGCCTTGTCCATATGCAATTTGTCAAACGTGCCGCTTGCCCCTCCCATCACGCCGATCTTCAGGGCAAGATGTTTGGGATGAGTGGCTTCCAGCGTATGGCAAGATTCCATGCCGGTTGCTCCAGACGAACTGTGTTCGGATCAACTGCCGTTTGCTACGGCAAGGGTAAGTGAAAGCAGTTTGGCTAATGCCAAAGTCAGTGAGCAGATCGCCCACTTTGGCGACAATTCGACTTGAACGCAGTAGAAGCTAACAAAGAAGTACGAACGGTGCGCGCAGTATCCCTAGCGCAGAAAACTGACAATGATGCCATCCGCTTAGATATGCCATTAACAATGCGTCGCCTAAGTACTGGGCTGCCCCATTTGACGGACCGTGAAAGTTTTCGAAAACATTCAACTCTTTTGCAAAGTCAAAGCATAAGCTCAGCGTCAAATCAACGCTTGGCAGAACCACGGGTATTTGTTCGTGGTGATTACAGGGGCAGGACGGGCAAGAAGTGTTAGAATGGCCAGGTTGAACCGGTGCGGAACGCTGATCGTGTTGATGTTTGCAATTGCAGTGTTGCTTGTGTTTTGTATCGGAAGATTGGTTCTTGCCTGAGCGGTCTGCGACTTTTCGATGAGTTAGCTGGAGAATGTTGCAGTAACAAAGACCCGGGCCAGCGAAGGCTAGCAGTATCAGGTACAGTGAAAGTAAGATACGGAACAATACACGCATCCTTCTTGCTGCTAAAATTGTAGCCTGGACGTGGCGTTTGACAATGATGACAACTGTACAGGTTTCTGTCCAATGGTTTGAAACCACTTCAAGGTGAAAACAACTGGATCTTCGGAGACAGGTTAGACTTTTTGAGTTGACTAGCGCTAACTCAGCTATTCATCGTTTTTCTTTTTGAAACCAAATTCAATCGACATGTAGATGAACAGGCCAATGTCTGGAGTATCTCTGGTTAATCCGATAGGTGCCGATACGCCGACGACCCATTCCACTTCCTCCAATTGACAGATGGCATACCTCACTCCTGGGTTGAGATAAACTTGGGTCAAACGGTCGCGGGTCCCCAGATCGTTGATTTCTTCGTTTGACAATGCCAGTGCTTCGACGAAGAAGTGAAGGTTGGTTTTTGGTTTCCAATAGACACTGGCACCTAGGTTAAAGGAACGAAGGTCCTGAGCAGAAGATAAGAACCCATTTTCTAAGAGCGCAGAAACTCTTGGAGTAAACGTCGTCCCGATGTTGAAATGGAAGTCGAATACGTCACCGTAATGACTGATCGGAAGGTTGAATTGATATCCTAACTCCCCAGTGCCAAGGCCGAAAGTCCTATCACCAGTCGGAAGAATCAAGGTGAAACGGGGCGCACACCAAATGAACTCGTCATCGGCTAAAAGTTGGTATCGTTAGTTGATGAAGGTATCTCCTATGCCTCCAGGTTGTTGACTCTGCCCTGCTATTGGAGCATCGAATGCGGATTGTATTTGCGTCAGGAAAGAGAACTGATGAGTCTGTGAGCCGAGCGGCAATTCCATTGTGTATGAGAATGCGAAATCGCGAGTCTTCCCCACTGCTGTACGATCCCATTGATGCACCCAATTGAAAATGTGTTGAACTTCGCCAGGCTCCTGATTAAAGGCCTCTTCAACAAGAAATCCATTGTCGCGGATATGCTTGGGTTCGAATTTTTTATCCTCTTTCCCGTTTTTTGATTCTGTGCCATTTTTTGTCTGAGCATCATCCTTGCCATCCCAACCGGTGAAGATGGTTTGATTATTCGAGGGAATGAAGGAGTTAGTTTGCTGGATTGGTAGCGGTGATTGATCGTTTGGCGGCACTTGCCGTGTTGAATAATTCTCTTGCCCACAAAGCGTACTTATCTGCCCTAGAAGAAGAACAGCTGTGATTGGCAGCCATGATCGAAACACAGGAAAGTTCCTAAAAGGCTGTTATCGCGTGTCAAACTTTGACGATAATAACGCTAATCCGTCAGTCTTCATTATCGGCAGCTAGTCTTGCCTGTCTTTAGGAAAGACTAGCAGTTTAAGTTAGGGTAGGCTAAGTTGTACTCTGATTTGTGTCTTGAAGTACCCTAATCGTCTGCTGATTGATGTCGATTCAATAACGCATTGCTTCTATTGACATGCCAACAGGTCGAAGTTATTGCCCTTACTTGGATTACGGCTTATCGCGCATTCAGGGGACTATCATGTTCAGCATTTTTTCGCTTGCCGTGATCATCAGCATTGCTCAACAATCAGCTGTTCCACCTCCTCTCGCTTCCCGTGACGTGCCCAAATTACCTCTTAACACTTCGACTAAACTGGTTGATGGCCGACCGCTAACTCAAAAATCCGAAACGTCGTCAGATAATGAAATGTCTTTGGAAAAGGCAGACAATCTGAAGCGTCTGGCATCGCGACATCTAGACAAGAGGGAATATGAAAAAGCGGCACCGCTTCTAAAGCAGAGTTTGCAGTTGTATAAGCAGTTGCAAGGTGAGGAGAGCCAAGCATACGCTACGACCTTGGACCAACTAGGTTGCGTAGACATCTGGCTTGGCAATCATGAGCAAGCCGAAAAGTGTCTGCTCCAAGCAATTCGAGTCTTTCACAAGATCGCCGGAGAAGACAGCGAGTCTTCACTGAGTTCCGTGAGCAACCTCGCCGGACTCTACATGAAGACCAGTAATTATGAACGGGCCAAACCGTATTTGATCCAGGTATTAGACGCGAGAAAGCGAGTCTTAGGCACAGATCATTTGGACTGTGCGGGAAGTCTCAATAATCTGGGGCTTCTTTACATGCGAACGGGAAAATATGAACTTGCCGAACCACTTTTCCGTGAGGCTCTGGTCATATACCGAAACCGACTAGGCGAGAACAACCAAGCATATGGCGACAATCTAGAGAAACTGGCTGAGTTGTTCGAGTCTAAAGGCGACCTTATCGTTTCTGAGTTGTTCCTGACACGTGCTCTCACCATCTACACGAAGGTCCTTCCCAAAACACATCCAGCTTTAACACAAGGTCTGGAGCGCTACGCCGCATTGTTGAAGAAAATGCACTTGGATGAACAAGCAGCCCAAGTAAAGGCTGTTCGGGCAGATCTATTGAAAAAGTAAGTAGCCATTTATTGGGAAACTGAACCAGGATAAACAAGCAATACATTTGATTCACGGCAATGCCGGGATGCGGTCGCTATACGATTCCGGGACCATTAAAATTTTGAGATTGTACATCTTGATCCAAGCTCACCATTAACTGGCATGGCAGTTGCATTTAACCTAATAGGACAATCCACCTTCACATTCGACATCGGTGTCGGTAGGCGGTGGGCACTTCGATTTTGGAGTCTCCAATGATCAGATTTCTTTCTCTCGGAAATGGCTTTGCGGTTTTCGCAATCGCCTTCGTTATCACAGCTATTGGTGTTCCTTTTGCTGTAACACAGGAGAGAACCGTGCAACACACTGAACACGAAAAAATGCTACAAGACTGTGCCAAGGCTTGTTCTGACTGTCAACGTGCATGCGATATGTGCTCCACACATTGTGCACATCAAGTTCATGAGGGTAAAAAAGAACACATTGCGACTTTGATGACTTGTCAAGATTGCTCGACCTTCTGCGCCGCAGCATCGCAAATCACCGCTCGAGGTGGTCCTTTTGCACAGCTGATCTGTATGTCGTGTGCAGACGCCTGTGCTCGATGTGGTGCTGAATGCGAAAAATTTCCCAATGACAGTCACATGAAGGCATGTGCTGAAGAATGTCGTCGTTGTGAAAAAGCATGTCGAGGAATGGGTAAACACGGAGCAAGCAAATAGCGGGTCAATTCCTTGCCTCTTCGATAATCAGAAAGTTCCTGGGCCGAGAAGCGAAATTGCTTTTCGGCCCAGTTGAATGCCCTGCTTAATGCCTGTTTGCTATTGCTTCACTTTGACGTGAAACCCTTCCTTGTTGAGTGCTTCGACCAAAGCCGCAGCATCGAAGTTTCCCTTCACGGTACACGTGGTGACTGAAGGCTTGCAGTCATCACCAGTCACTCCATCCACTTTCTTGAGAGCGACGCGGAAGGATTTCACGCATCCTGGGCAGGTGTTGTGGAAACCAGTCAGTGTGAGCGATGTTACTTTCTCTTTCTTCACGCCACTGTCAGCCTTGAAGGCGATGCCTTTGTCGTTTACCTCACCATAGAAACCATCCTCTGCCAAAGCATCAAGAGCTTTCTGGGCAACGGAAGAACTGGGTGCAGAGAATGTTGCTGTTCGAGTTTTCCTGGTAACCTGTATATCCGTTAAGCCGTCGACCTTTTTCAGGATGTTCTCTACTTCTTCAGAGCAACCGCTACAACACATGTGCAGTTGTTTGACTTCGATCTTGGACTCAGCTTGAGCAAGATTAGTCCAGAAAAAGATGGTAGCGATAGCCGCCAAGATTGTGAATTGCCGAAGCATATCTGTCTCCTCAATGAACTGGATTCGTGGAAAGACCTCGTCGCAGGTCATTCTAGCAACGAGGTCAACATACTATCAGAGCAAGATGCGAGTTCAGCTATCTCCCGCAGCCACAGGAATTTCCAGAGCACTGGGATTTTCCAGTTCGACACGAACTGTTAGTACATGATGAGTTCCCCGGACAGCAAGATTTCTGTGAAGCATAAGCTTGCACCTGGGTATGAGTGGATTCAGGTTCGTAGTATTCGGTCTGGCGGGTCACGACCTCCCTGGCATGCAGAAGAGGACGTACAGCCTTGACCGAGCTTCTCACCTCGATGGGCTTGGCTTCCAGTGCAACATATCCCGTGAATGCTGAAACAATCGCAACCGCAACATAGAGCAAACGCATGACTGGCATCCTTTCCTTGGTTCTCAATATGTCAAGAAGTTAACCATACCAAGTAATTCAAACAAGGCCAAACACTGACGCAGCCACGCTCTTCGAAGCCCTCAATCAAGATACATTACATCGAGATGAAGGTAAAGTCTGACGATTATTCAGGTCGATACACCATTCATGCGCTACTTGGTCGTATGGTGGCTGTAACTCTGGTTACTGCCATTTACGCATAATTCATGCGTCACGACAATTTGCAGTTGACCGGCTAGAGAGAAAACTCAGCAAAACTCCACGAGTATCCACGGTCTCCAACCACAGGTCAAGTCGCGCTAGGAGTCAGCTATGAGACTTACTGGCGTACGGAACACCTGTGTTTTTCTGATTGGCTTTTCAATTCTGTCGATGGGATGCACAGGTCTTACCAAGTCCGAACCAAGACCGAGCCCCTTCTCTTTAGAATCATCTTCATCGGTAAGCCATCGTTCAGGTTCGAAAACCAGTAAGAGTTCAGAACAAGCCGAGATCGTTCCTGCGGGAGCCATCGAAACTAAGGCTCAGGAGCAGTCTTCTACGGAGCCCGTTCTCAAGGACGTGAAGGAACTCACGGCTGAAGTACTTGTTGACAACGTACTTGCCCGAAACCCATCGATAACGCAGATGAATGCCGCGTGGCAGGCAGCTTCAGCCCGCTTCCCACAAGTTACTTCGCTTGATGACCCACTTGCTGGAACAACTTTGGCTCCAGCAGGACTAGGCTCAAACCCAGCAGCATACCGGGTGGAATTATTCCAACGAATCCCCTATCCGGGAAAGTTATCACTCCGTGGAGAGATTGCGAGTGCAGAGGCAATCGCAATCAGTCGAGATGTCGAAGGCATGAGGCAACAACTGACCGAGGCGGCGCGCGATGCGTTCTACGAGTACTACCTCATCGCCCGGTCTACCGAAGTTAATGACGAGGTAGTGAAGTCACTTCGCATGTCTCGGGTAAATGCTGAGACGCTCTTCACTACCGGTAAAGTGAAACAGCAGGACATGCTCGTCCTTGACGTAGAGATCGGTCGGCGGCGAAATCGTTCAATACTACTGGACCGCCAGAAAGCAGTGGCTGTTGCCCGAATCAATGCCTTACTGCACCAGTCCCAGGATACTCCATTGCCCCCACCACCTAAGTCAATCAAAGTCGAGGGTGAACTCCCAGATCCAAGGAAACTACAGGAGCAGGCACTTGCTCAGCGGCTCGATTTGATGGCGATTAATGATCGTATTACCGGTGCTCAAGCCGCCGTACAACTCGCCCAGAAAGAGTACTACCCCGACTTCGACTTGATGGCTGCCTACGACAATATGTGGGACGACTCAAAAATGCGCGCCCAGGTCGGCGTCCGGATCAACCTGCCGATGCGTCTGGCGAAACGGGAGGGGGCTGTTGCCGAGGCTCATGCTCGGTTAGTCGAATTGCAAGCCCAGCTATCGCGACAACAGGACCAGGCTGCGTTCGAGGTACAGCAGGCCTACGAGCAGTGGCGTGAAAGTCATCGGTCTATCCGCCTGTTCGAAGCTGATCTCTTACCAGCCGCACAATTAAGTGTCAAAGCTGCCCAAGCTGGTTATATCCCCGGTGATGTTCCGCTGTTGGTTTTATTAGAGGCACAGCGTAACCTTGCTGACCTACAGGAGCAGTACTACCAAGCAACAGCTGAGTACTTCCGTCGGCGTACCGTTCTGCAGCGTACATTGTCAGGTCCGCCGAGTTCAAGTCCCTTGCCGGTACCTGCTGAACGGCCAAGCCCGGGGCAGCCGGGTGCACCGACTGGGATGAGTAGAGGTATGTAACAATGGCTGGAACATACCAGTGACACAAAGCTAGAGCCGCACTGTCCGTAATCGCAGTGCATTACCCACGACTGAGAGGGAACTCAGCGTCATCGCGGCGCTGGCTATCATGGGACTGAGCAGCAATCCAAAGAAGGGGTAGAGTACACCAGCAGCAATAGGCACGCCGAGCACGTTGTAGGCGAAAGCAAAGATCAGGTTTTGGCGTATGTTCCGCATGGTCGCTCGACTGAGTCTTCTAGCACGGACGATTCCCTGCAAATCGCCTTTCATCAGAGTGACTCCCGCGCTTTCCATTGCCACATCCGTTCCGGTCCCCATAGCGATGCCGACCTGGGCCTGAGCCAGGGCTGGGGCGTCGTTAATCCCATCCCCGGCCATGGCGACAATACGCCCTTCTGCCTGGAAGGCTTCGACAGTTTTGCCCTTATCTGCCGGCAAGACATCCGCACGCACATCATCAATGCCGAGTTGCTTGGCAACAGCATCGGCGGTAGTCCGATTGTCCCCTGTGAGCATGACGATCCGCACACCTTCGGCGTGCAACAGTCGAATGGCATCTTTAGCAGAAGCTTTGATCGGATCGGCGATGCCGATGAGGCCCGCTACCTGGCCATTCACGGCTACAAAGATCGCCGTCTGGCCTTGCTCCCGAATCTGACTGGCTTTTTCCATCATGCCGCCGGCGTCAGCTCCGATCTCCTGCATGAGTTTGACGTTGCCGACTGCTGCCGTTCGACCTTCAACCATGCCACGAACTCCGCGTCCTGTGAGTGATTCAAAGGATTCGGCCTGGGGCACATCGAGGCCACGCTCCCGAACGGCCTCACTGATCGCAGCGGCGAGTGGGTGTTCGCTGGAACGTTCCAATGCTGCCGCCGACCTGAGGACCACTGCTTCATCCTGGTCACGCGCAGCAACGACAGTAACAACACGAGGTTTGCCCTCGGTGAGAGTGCCGGTCTTATCCACAACGAGGGTGTCTACACGTTCCATGATTTCGAGTACCTCGGCATTCTTGATGAGCACGCCCGCTGTAGCACCACGACCGGTGCCGACCATGATCGACATGGGAGTAGCCAGACCCAGGGCACAAGGGCAGGCAATGATCAAGACTGCCACGGCATTTACCAGGGCATGGGCCAACCTGGGTTCTGGACCGATGAATGCCCAGATAACAAACGTGATGACAGCAACAAGGATGACAGCAGGCACAAAGTAACCCGAGACCGTGTCGGCCAACCGCTGGATCGGTGCTCGCGTTCGCTGTGCTTTACCAACCATCTGTACGATCTGGGCAAGCACAGTGTCGGCTCCGACCCGCTCGGCCCGCATAACAAAAGCCCCAGTGCCGTTGACGGTGCCACCCACAACTTTTGCTCCGGTCGTCTTTTCAGCCGGAACAGGCTCCCCGGTGATCATCGACTCATCGACTGAACTGCGACCCTCGGTGACAGTCCCATCTACTGGGACCTTCTCTCCCGGACGGACGCGCAGA